>CAMCYD010000010.1 GCA_945883785.1 Helicobacter pylori PMSS1 | reverse complement strand
TATTGGATAAACTTGATGTGATTGAATGTTTTCAATATAAAAATAATAATTTAAAAGTCGGAGAGATACTCCAAAAACAAAAAGATATTTATGACAACCTAGGCATTGAAATACCTAGCTCGTTATGAGTTGGCGGGAATGCAGGTTATCAAGTGATTCGATAGAGTTTCGGATGTAAATAATTTTTTGAAATTGTTTTTTTCGTATTAGTTTGACGGCACTACTAAGAGCCAAAAGGGTTTTTCCACTTCCAGCTTTTGCTTCAACTATCACAATATTGTAATACTCATCAAGAAGTGCATTTGTAAAAAAAAGTTGCTCTTTATTGAGTGGCATTACGATTTGGTCTCGGAGTTCAATCTCATCTAAAATATGAATTTTTTTGTTTTTGATGGAAGCCAAGAGTACTTGGTCACTATCTTTCACTTGTAAACAATAGGAAAAATTATGAATCTCAAATTTTTCATCAACTTTGAGTATCTCTTTATTTTCAATAGTTTCTAAATCTTCAAAATTTATTTCACTATTTTTGATAAAATCCAAATCCTCTTCATCTTTCCCATCACCTTTTAAAAAATTAGTTTTCAGAGTCAGTGAAGTTGCCCTTACCCTTGCCATAATATCATTTGAGATAAACTCTATATTTTTTGGATAATAGTTATTTGCAAAATCAGCAATCTCCAAAATCTTTCTATCATTTGCGATATTGAGGGATACTTGTTTTGTATCTGTCACATAGTTCTCTTTTGAGATGATATGGATAGCAAGATTGGCAACTTCTAAAATAATAATCTTATAGTTATCTATCTCTTTTGAACTCACAATTTTACTATCTTCTAAAAATCTTGCAAAACTTCTTGCTTGATAATTTATCTCATCAAATCCACTTTTTTTACTATCTATCTCATCTAAAACTACCTCTGGTAAGATGATAAGATTTTTATTCTCTTCACTCAGTTTTACAATATTTGTAAAATCTTCTAAAAGTATATTTGTATCGACTACAAAGTATTTATCAAAATCTTTATTGAACATCGGAAACCTTTTTAGTTACAATTTTATAAATCACAAATCCAAAGAACAGTGTTATCCCAATTGAAAAATAAACAGGTATCGATTTTGTGATTACAAAAACAACTATCAAAATAGCTAAAAGTGTTGGCACTTCGTTGTATGCCCTAAAAAATTGTCCATTTTTGTGGCATCCATCCACTGCCAATATTTTTCTATAACTTTCCAATGAAAAACTATAACTTATCATCAAAACCAATGTGATTAGTTTTGCTATCATCCAGTCATTTTCTAGTAAAGTTGGATTTAGAAATAAAAGTGTCCCACCACTCACAATAGTGGCTATCATAGCAGGAAAACCAATTACTCTATAAATCTTATCCTCTTGAATTTTCACAACCTCTACAAACTCTTTTTTTTCGATATTTTCCATATGATAGACAAAAAGTCGTGGCATATAAAAAAGCATCGCCATCCAAGAGAGGACACTGATGATGTGAAAAGCTAAAATTTCTTGATAATATTCCATTGGGTTTCCTTCACTTATGTATTGATTTGATTTTGTTTACCCATTCATCAAGGGTTTTTTCAAAACCTATTTGTTTTGTTTTATAATATTGTATCTCTTTTTCTAAATATTTTTGCGAGCACCAACCACCAAAATCGTGTGGATATTTATACCCCAGAGCATTATCTTTGATATGGTTAGGGATAGCCATAATGTTGCCATTTTCTATCTCTTGCAAAGCTTGATTGATAGCTAAATAGCTACTATTTGATTTTGGCGAGCTTGCGAGATACACAGCACATTGTGCAAGTATGATTCTAGCTTCTGGATACCCAATCTGTTTTGCACTTATCTGGGTACTTACTGCTAAGTTAAGAGCATTTGGATTTGCATTACCTATATCTTCACTTGCACTTATTACTAATCGTCTTGTGATAAAATCTATATTCTCTCCACCATCAATAAGTCTAGCTAAATAATAGAGTGTTGCATCAATATCACTTCCACGAATCGATTTTATCATCGCACTTGCTAAATCATAGTGGCTATCTTTTGAACTCATCCCATCTTTGAGACTTGTTTGTCGTAAATCTTTTAAAATTTCTATTGAGATATTTGGATTTACTTTATAAGCAAAATCAAGAAGGTTTAACATCGCTCTTGCATCACCAATACTACTTTGGAGAAGATATTCGGTTGCATCTTCATCCATATTCACATCCTCTAATAATGTCAATGCTTTATTTAAAAGTATTTTCAAATCCTCTTTAGAATGGGGTAAAAATTCAAATAAAAAACTTCGTGAACGAATAGCGGAAGTGAGAGTATGGTAAGGATTTTCTGTACTTGCTCCAATAATAATAATCTTATACTCTTCCATAATAGGAAGCAGTACCTCTTGTTGGTTTTTGGAAAGTCTATGAACCTCATCGATAAAGATAAGCGGTTTGATAAGTGCATTTTCATATCGTTTAAATACTACTCGTAAATCATCAATTTTTAAAGTTGTTGCATTAAATTGATAAAAATCTGTATTGATAAGTTTAGCGATAATTTTTGCTAGTGTAGTTTTTCCAGTGCCAGGTTTCCCATAAAAAAAGAGATGGGGAATCTCTTTTTTCTCTATAAGTTTGTAAAGGGATTTGTTTTTTCCAATAATATGGGATTGCCCAACAAAATCATCTAAAGTTTTTGCATTTAAAAGATTAGTAAGACTTACCATTTATTTATCTTTTTTTCCTTCGCTTATGCCTTGCATATAAGCTTCGGTTCCGACTCTAGAAAAGTGAAGCAGTTCACTTTTCAAAACGAGTCTCATCTTTAAGAAAAGTTCTTAAATTTTGATACTCTTTTCGTTCAAGAAATCTTGTTTTTCCACTTGGAAGATTATTGAGCGTAATCCCACCAAAATCTATCCGTTTAAGGTCAACTACTGGAGTATTAAAATATCCAAAAAATCTTCTAAGTTCTCTATTTTTTCCTTCACTAATTGATACTTTTAAAGTTGAAAAATGCTGTCCACTTTTCAAAATTTGATATCCATTAAATGGTGCAAAATCCATTGAAGTAATATCACTGTATTTGTGAGCACCTGCTGTTGCATCATCAATCGAAATACCATTTTGCATAGCTGATTCCATAGCTGGAGAAATTTCACCAGTTATCTTCAGCTTATAAACTCTTTCAAGGTTTGAGTGCATAAGTTCATTTGCAATGTCTACATCATCCGTAAGCAATAAAACACCCTCACTAGCGTAGTCAAGTCGTCCAATAGGTAAAAAATGTGAGTATTTACTTGGTAAAGTATCATAAATAGTAGTTCTACCTTGTGGGTCTTTCTTTGATACAATCTCCCCTTTTTGTTTGTTGTAAACTATAACTGTACTTGGACGGCTTTTATCTACTTTTACAGTTCTGCCATTGACTTTAACAACGGCATCAACTGCCACTTTAGTTGATAAATCAGTAATAACTTTATTTCCGATTTCAACTTTCCCCTCTTCAATTAGTTTATCTGCTTCTCTTCTGCTAAATCTACTATTGTGAGAGATAAATTTATTTAATCTTGTCAATTCTTCTTTTTTCATTTTATACCAGCTTCTATTAATTTGTGAATATGGAGAATTCCATACAATGTTTTATCATCATTCAATACTAGCAATAGTTGAATTTTATTCTCTTCAATAATCTTCAAAGCATCAGAAGCTAGTATATTTTTATCAGTTATGAATTTTGGGTTTTTAGTGCAAATATCTTCCACTTTTGTATCAAGTTTAAAATCACTTTGCATCATATATCGTCGTAAATCGCCATCACTTAGTAATCCAGTTACTTTATCATTTTCATCAATAATTATAGCACTTCCAACTCTACCTTCACTCATTGTTACAACTGCATCTTTAAGAGTTGTTCCACATGAAACAATAGGAAGGTTTTCTTTTTGGAGCAGATCATCAACTTTCACAAAAAGCATTTTCCCTAAACTTCCACCTGGGTGAAAAGATGCAAAATCTTCTTTTTGGAAATTATTATGTTTCATAAGACAAACTGCTATAGCATCACCTAAAGCCATTGTAAGAGTTGTTGAAGATGTTGGTGCGATATCAAGTGGACAAGCTTCTTTTTCAATAGAAATATCTAAAAAAACATCTGCATAACTTGCTAACGTAGAGTTTTTATCTCTTGCCATCGCAATCAGAGGAATATCAAATCTTTTAAGATGTGGAAGAATTCTGATAAGTTCTTCACTCTCTCCACTATAACTTATCGCAAGTACGATATCATCTTTTCCAATCATCCCAAGGTCACCATGCATAGCTTCAGTTGGATGGAGGAAAAAACTACTAGTACCAGTGCTCGCTAGTGTAGCTGCTATTTTAGCACCAACTAATCCAGACTTTCCAACACCAGTAACTATTAGTTTACCTTTGCAAGAGGCAATCAATTCGATTGCTTGAGTGATATCATCAGAGATGTTATTTGCTGCTCTTTCTAACTCTTTTGCTTCGGTTAAAAGCACTTCTTTTGCTATTTTTACATAATCCATCCAAAAACCTCCAAAGAATTAAAATAAAGCGATTACTGAGCAATAATAGTTGGAACTATCATTGGGTATTTTTTGTATTTTCTTAAACAATGTTTTCTCACTGTTTTTCTAAGTTCATCTTCTAGCATTCTATTATTTTCCAAAATGCCCTCTTTTGCATGAGTAAGATAATGTTCAAGCATATCTTCAATCTCTTTTGCAAAATGTTTTTCATTTTTTACATCAACCAAACCAAATGACATAACTTTCGTTGGAGCTACAATTTTTCTTTCATTGATACTGATTTGAGCCACAAGCATAACCATACCTTCATTTGCCATTGTTTGTCTATCAAGAACCACATCATCAGCTATTTTTACATTATTTTGATTGTCTATATAAGTTTTTCCAGTTTTTACTGTTTTAACTTTTTTCATAAATTTAGGTGTAATTTCGACTTGCTCACCATCACTTAAAATATAAACATTTCTTTCTAATACACCACAATCAATACCTGTTTGAGAGTGTTTTACGACATGATTGTATTCACCGTGAATAGGTAAGAAATACTTAGGTTTCACTAGTCTCAACATAAGCTTTTGCTCTTCTTGACTAGCATGCCCAGACACATGAATATCTGCATAATCTTGATATGCAACCTTAGCCCCTGCTTTAAGGAGTTGATTTATAATTTCAGAAACACTTGCTTCATTTCCTGGTATAGCTTTTGCAGACAATATAACTTGGTCTTCTGGTTTGATTTTAATATGTCTATGCTCATGAATTGACATTCTAAATAAAGCACTCATCGTTTCACCCTGCGAACCAGTTGTCACAATTAATATCTCTTTATCTTGAAATTTATTTACTTCATGGGCTTCTATAAAATTATCTTTTGAGTATTTTAAATATCCAAGATTTATGGCAACATCAATATTTTTCTCCATACTTCTACCAATAACACAAATCTTTCTACCATATTTGATTGCTGTATCCATAGCTTGAGAAACCCTATGAAGATTTGAGCTAAAAGTTGACATTATAACTCTCCCTTTTGATGCTGCAAAAATTCTATCAAATGTAGGTCCAACTGTTTTTTCAGTTTTAGTGAAA
Organism: Helicobacter pylori PMSS1; assembly: GCA_945883785.1. Taxonomy (GTDB): domain Bacteria; phylum Campylobacterota; class Campylobacteria; order Campylobacterales; family Arcobacteraceae; genus CAIJNA01. The sequence goes on along the minus strand of CAMCYD010000010.1, from coordinate 28,428 downwards.
CCTGCCCCATGCGAATTTGTACTATCACTTAGAAGTGCCAAAACACCTTTTTCACCATAATAAGCAAATCTATGTAAATCAGTAGGATACCCGTCAACTGGTGTATGGTCGATTTTAAAATCTCCAGTATGGATAATAGTTCCAGCTTCGCAAGTGATTGCAAGTGATGAACAATCAATAATTGAATGGGTGATATGCATCCATTCAACTTCAAAGTCTCCAATTTTAATAGGTTTTCTTTTTTGAATTGCTCTAAAATAACTTCTGTGTTGTCTCATTTTATGTTCATCAAATTTTGCACCTATCATTTCAAGAGGGAGTGGTGTCCCATAAACAGGAACTTGTATTTCTTTAAATAAATAAGCCATCGCACCTATATGATCTTCGTGGGCATGTGTTATACAAATTCCTGAAATTTTATTTCTTATTTGTCTAAGATATGTAAAATCAGGTATCAAAATATCAACCCCATGCATACTACCATCTGGAAAACTCATCCCAACATCAATAATAATAGCACTTGTATCAGTTTCAATAACCATCATATTTCCACCAATTTCACCAAGTCCACCAAGTGGAGTGATTTTAACACTAGCATTAGTCTTCAAATTTAATTTATTATGAGGATTAAGCCTCTCTTTTTGAATTTTTTCATTGATTTCGAATGCTTTTTTCGTGTCATTTGTCCAACCATTACCAGCCAATGGTGGTTTCTTTTTTTGCGATACCGTTTGTCCGTTTGGCTCTTTTGATTCTGTATTCGTATCCTGATTTGTATTTTCGTTTGTTATATTAGTTGTATTTTCGTTTGTAGTACTATCTTCTAATTCAACAGAATAATTTTCATTATTTGTATTTTCCATATTTCCCTCTTTTGTATAATTATTTTGTGTTAAATGTTAAAATCAAATGACTTTTAACATAGTGTAAATTTGGCTATACAAAGATGAACTTAGCTCATGTGGTCGTAGGTTTTCATTTATTTCTAGGTCAATAAATAGCTTTGTTAAAACATCCTTATTGTATCCGGAAGAGAGATTTTTTATGAGTTTTTTTCTTGGTTGACAAAAAGCAACTTTTAGAAATTTATTAAATTTACTATCAAGACTTTTTGTCATATCTTTTTTGAGATATATTACCGAAGAATCCACTTTTGGCGGTGGATTAAAACTAGTTGGGGGGACTTCCAAAATTATTTTGTTTTCCAAACAAAGCAATTCAGAAATAACTCCCAACGCCGAAAAATCACTATTTCCTGATGTTACAGTAAATTTATCTGCAACTTCTTTTTGAACCATTACGATAATATTCTCACAATTACTATCGCTAAATGCATTTAAAATTATATTTGTCGCTATATAGTAAGGAAGATTTGCAATCAAGTCATACTTCTCTTCGTATAGCGAATGATTCTCATTCCAGACTTCTAAGACATCAGTTAGTACCAAATCTAGTCTTCCAGAGTTTATCTCATTTATAAATTCAACCCGTAAAATAGAGTATAAATCTCTATCAACCTCATAAGCTTTCACATCTTTGTACTTGACAAGTTTTTTTGTCAAATCACCTAAGCCAGGCCCAATTTCAACAATTACATTGTTATTTTTGGGCATCGATTCGATGATTTTTAAGAGGACAGACTCATCTTTTAGAAAGTTTTGTCCGTACTTCTTTTTTGCTTTTATCATTCTTTAATCCTTAAAAGAGGATGAGTTTATCAAAATAAGCCTTATAGTTTCTTTGAAGTTACTTTGTATTTTCATACTTTGACAAAAAAGCTTTGATATTTTTAGCTGCCTGTCTGATTCTTTTATCATTTTCGATTAAAGCAATTCTCACATATTTATCACCATATTCACCAAATCCAATACCAGGTGCAACAGCTACACCAGCTTCAACAAGGAGTTTTTTACTAAATTCTAAACTTCCAAGATGTGCAACACAATCAGGAATTTTAGCCCAAACAAACATCGTAGCTCTATTTTTTCTAAGCTTCCATCCAGCTTTTCCAAATGCCTCTATCAGAACATTTTGTCTATGGTCATATTTATCTGTAATGTCTTGCACACATTGTTGGTCGCCATTAAGTGCAACTGTAGCTGATACTTGAATCGGTGTAAACATACCGTAATCAAGCCATGATTTAATTTTTTGTAAAGCACCAATTAATTTAGGATTTCCAACAAAAAACCCAACTCTCCATCCAGCCATATTGTATGATTTACTGAGTGTAAAACTTTCAACAGCAACATCTTTTGCATCTGGAACCTCCATAATTGAAGGTGTTTTGTACCCATCAAATGTTAAATCTCCATAAGCGATATCAGAGATAACATAAAATCTTTCCCTTTTTGCCATCTCAACAATACGAACATAAAACTCTGGAGTTACTGTTGCTGTTGTTGGATTGTGTGGGAAGTTTACTACAACATATTTTGGTTTTGGAGAACTTCCTTTAAAAACTCTCTCTAAATCTTCAAAAAATCTATCTTCATCAACTTTATAATCTTCATCAAAAATAAGCTCAAATTTTACAACATTTCCACCTGCTAAAATAAATGCATAACTATGGATTGGATAAGTTGGATCAGGAACAACAGCAACATCACCAGGATTTGTAATAGCGTATGCAAGATGAGCATATCCCTCTTTACTTCCCATTGTTGCAACACATTCTGTTTGTGGGTCAAGGTCTACATTGTATCTTCGTTTGTACCAATCTGATATCGCTACAAGGAGTTTTGGTATCCCTTTTGAAGCTGAATAACCATGCACTTTTGTTTTTTGTGCAGATTCAATTAGTTTTTTTCTGATATGTTCAGGTGTATCTCCATCTGGATTTCCCATAGAAAAATCTATAACATCATGACCAGCTCTTCTTTGTGCCATTTTCAGTTCACCCACTTGAGCAAAAACATATTTAGGCAATCTTTTTATCCTATCAAACTCTATTTCATCAAACATATTATTTTCCTTCGTAAGCTTATTATTGAGCCACTTGCAAATTCAAACAAATGATTATAAACAGTTTCAATCATCATCTTTTTGCTTTAAAAATAACCATTTGCGAAGGAGCAAAAAGTGATTTTTGAAGTGAAAATCTAATAATCGCTACTATTCATACTCAAAATCTTTGAATTTGCAAGTGGCTCTATTTATTAAATTATTCTTTTAGAGAATCCTCTAAATTTTATTTTTTGAATTTTAGCCAAAAAAACCTTTTAATTATTGAGACTATTTGAAACAAGAATGGACAATCCTCTTTTAATATTTAAAAGAGTGTATTTATCACTAATTTTCACATATTTTGAGTTTTTTGGAATAGCAACTTTTATTCCCTCATAAACCCTATCCATCTCAATTGTGCCAAGAGCATTTAGTTCTTTGTCATAAAATGAAATTTTTGGAATCCAACTATTCGCTTTTCCACTTGTAATAAGAAGATCTTTTCCGTTTGGTAAAGACATAGTATATGCTTCAAGAGGCATTTGCAAAATTAATGTTTCATCTAATAAAACATTTTTTACAGTATGTAAAATACCATTTTTAACATCAATTTTATATTCCCAGTTAGTTTTGCTTAGTTTTTTTATATCCAATATGGAAGATTGAAATTTGCTTAGTTCGTTATTAAAAGTAAAAGGGTCAAGTGCGAAATCACTTTTAAAGCGAATTTGCCAGATTAAATTTCCATCCGCATTTTTAATAAAATCGGTAAAATAATAAGAATATCCTATGTTGGATAAAACATTTTTTATTATTTTAAACCCTTTTTTATTGGAATTTGTGATATTGAATAAAATTGTCACATTGGTTTGTTCTGGTAAATCTAGACTTAAAAGTCCTTCCTCTTTTAAGCTTTTTAAGAGGCTATTATAGGCTATTTTTTTATCTTCTTGAAGAAAATCTTTATCTTTTGTAATATCATCAATTAAACTTTTATGCAAATTATAGGATTCTTGATCTATTAAATTAATAATTTTGTCATTTATTAAATCAGCTTTTACTGTTAAAACGGTTAACAATAAAATGGTTGCTAATCTATTTAAAAGCATTATGTTAAAGAATGTATTAATATCCCAGCAGCAACTGAAACATTCAAGCTATCAAAATTATTTTCCATTTTAATGGATAATTTGATATCTAGTTTTTTTAAAATTTTGCCAGATAGACCCTCTCCTTCACTACCTAAAAATAAAGCTATTTTTTGCCCTTTATTTTTTTCTACAGTTTTAATATCATACCCACTAGCATCAGCACCAACCAAAGTAAACTTTAATTGTTTAAGTTCATTTGCTAAATCACTACTATTTTGAATCAAAGCGATTGGCAAATCAAGTGCAGTTCCGCTACTTGTTCTTACAACTGGAGCCATATCAAAATGTTTAAGCCCACAAATAACTAAGCCACCAACTCCAAGTCCATAGCAAGTTCGTGCAATAGCACCAATATTCCCAACATCCGTAAGTCCATCTAAAATAACAACAAAATCTTTTTTCTTAATTTGATTTATATCTTCGAAACAAAAATCACCAATATCAAGTAAAAAACCTTGATGATTTCCTCCTCGTGCTAAGCTTTGAGCTTTTTGTTCATCTGGTCTTATGATTTTTGCACCAATATTCATAAATTTGTTAAACAATTTTTTATCAAGTTCCTTTGTTAAAAATATCTGTCGGATGATTTTTGGATGTTTTTCCAAAATATAAAATACTATCTGTTTGCCATAAACTATCATGATTGACCGCCAATAAATTAATGCCATATTGTAAAATAAATATGGTGTGTAGCTGAGATTTTATCAAATCTCATATCCTATCGTCCTTAAATTTAATCTCTATTAATATCAAGTTTAGTTAAAATTCAAAAAACTACCAATTTTAATGGATAAATATATGAATTATTTTGCGAAACGGATAATCCCTTGTCTTGATGTAGACAATGGAAGAGTTGTTAAAGGGGTTAATTTTTTGGGGCTTCGTGATGCAGGTGACCCTGTAGAAGTTGCTAAGAGATACAATCTTGAAGGTGCTGATGAGATAACTTTCCTTGATATTGGTGCAAGCCATGAGGGGAGAGATACTATTGTTGATGTTGTAAAAAAAGTGGCTTCTGAGGTTTTTATACCACTCACAGTTGGTGGTGGAATTAGAAAACTAGAAGATATCTATAATCTCCTCAATGTTGGTTGTGATAAGGTGAGTGTCAATTCAAGTGCTGTTGTAAATCCTAATTTTATCAATGAGAGTGCTAAACGATTTGGAAGTCAATGTATTGTTGTTGCGATTGATGTCAAAAAAGTTGCAGATGGGAGTTATCACGTATTTGTAAAAGGTGGGAGAGAAGATACTGGGCTTGATGCTGTTGCATGGGCAAAAGAGGTTTATAACAGAGGTGCTGGTGAGATTCTCCTCACATCAATGGATACAGATGGCGCTAAAACAGGATTTGAGCTTAATATTACAAAACAGATAAGTAGTGCGGTTGATATCCCTGTAATTGCAAGTGGTGGAGCGGGGACAATGGAGCATATGAAAGATGCTTTTACTATTGGTGGTGCTGAAGCTGCACTTGCTGCTTCTATTTTTCACTTTAAAGAGATAGATATTATGGATTTAAAAAGATATTTACAATCAAATAATATTCCTGTGAGGTTGTAATGGGAAGATTTGATGATTTAGCAAAAGCTTGGGATAGTAAGCCAGAACGAGTTGCTGGAGCAATGGTTTTTGTAGATAAGGTTAAAGAACATTTAAAGTGTGATATCAAGAACTTTAAAGTACTTGATTATGGCTGTGGTAGTGGTTTGGTCTCATTCGGATTTGCAGGAGATGTGAGTTTTGTTGAAGGACTGGATTATTCTTTTGGGATGATTGAAGTGTATAATGAAAAAGCAAAACAAATTGGAATGGATAATATTTTTGGAAATATTCACGATATAAATAAAGAAGATTTAAGTGTGAATCAATACGATATTGTAGTTACAAATATGACAATGCACCATATCAATAATATTGAAGATTTTATTTTTAAATTGGCACATTCTCTCAAAGTTGGTGGAAAACTTTTTATTGCTGATCTTTATAAAGAGGATGGAACATTCCATAGTGATAACACTGATGTTGTCCATTTTGGCTTTAGTGAAGAGGAGATTTATCAAGCATTTCTTAAAGCGGGTCTTCTTGATATCACTATAGAAAAATTGCATTCTATTGAAAAGCCTGATAGATTATATGATGTTTTTATAGCTACTGGAGCAAAAGAATGATAGTATCTGCAGGGAAAAGTGAAGCATTTGATTTTGCTATCCCTATTGGGATTGGTCTTGTAAACAGTGCGATTAATCTTACAAGGTTGTGTTTATTTGATAAACCAGATTATTTGATATTTGTTGGGAGTGCTGGGAGTTATGGTAACTACAATATTTTTGATATAGTTGAAAGTAGTAGTGGGGCAAATCTTGAATTGTCTTTTTTAGAAGAGAAAAGTTATACTCCTCTTGATAATGTTATCAAAACACAAAATCTCACTTTTAAAGATGAAACGATTGTCAATAGCTCAAACTACATTACAACAGATTTTCAAATTTCAAAAGAGTTTGAACAATACAATATAGGAATTGAGAATATGGAGTTCTTTTCTGTATGTAGTGTTGCTCAAGAGTTTGATATTCCTATGGCTGGTATTTTCGTTATTACTAACTATACAAATCAAGATGCTCATAAAGACTTTTTAAACAACCATCAAGAAGCAATCAAGAAGCTTGTAAACTATTTAGAAGAGAAAAAACTTATAATTAAAAAATAAAATGTTCCACATGGAACTAAAGGATTTAAAATTAAAACAATATATGATTATACTTTAGAAGAACTACAACAACAAATAAAGCCATCATTTCGAGCAAAACAAATTTATAATTGGCTCTATAAAAAATATGCTACCTCTTATGATGATATGAAAAATCTACCAAAAGAGTTGAAAGAGGAATTACAAGAGAAATATCCAATAGATATTTGTAAAATTGTTAAAGAGGAAAAAAGCTCTGATGGAACAATAAAATATCTTTTCGAATTTGGAGGTGGACATACTGTAGAAGCAGTTTTTTTACTTATGAAAGATGAAATAAAAGATGAAGATGGGAATATCGAGCAAGGGGGGAAATATACTTTTTGTATCTCCTCACAAGTTGGGTGTAAAGTTGGGTGTAGTTTTTGTCTTACGGCAAAAGGTGGTTTTACAAGAAATCTCACTGTTGGAGAGATAGTAGCTCAAATCAAATATCTCAAACATCTAAATAATATACCAGAAAATAAATCAGTTAATATTGTCTATATGGGGATGGGAGAACCACTTGATAATTATGATAATTTAGTCCAATCAATCAAAATCATCAGTGAACTTGATGGACTTGCTATAAGTACAAGAAGACAAACAATTTCCACAAGTGGGATAAGTGATAAGATAAATAAACTAGCAAATCTTGATTTGGGTGTCCAACTAGCTATCTCTCTTCATGCTGTTGATGATAACCTTCGAAGTGAATTGATTCCGATGAATAAGGCTTATAATATTCAATCTATTATAGATGCAGTAAAAAAGTTTCCAGTTGATACGAGAAAAAAGATAATGTTTGAGTATCTAGTGATTAAAGATAAAAATGATGATTTAAAAAGTGCAGATAAACTCATTAAGCTTTTATCAGGGATTCCATCAAAAGTTAATCTGATATATTTTAACCCTTATCCAGATACACCATACGAAAGACCATCAAGAAACAATATGGTAAAATTTCAAGAAAGATTGATAAGCAAAGGATTACTTTGCACTATAAGGGAATCTAAAGGGCTTGATATTAGTGCAGCTTGTGGACAATTAAAGGAGAAAACAAATGGGGATACTTGATGCAATATTAGTAATTTTTACACTAGCAGTAGGATTTGGTGGAGTATATTTCTTTATCAAAATGAATCAAGATGAATTAAATAAAGATAAAAAGGATACATAAAATGGCAATAACAAGATTTGCACCAAGTCCAACAGGATACCTACATATTGGAGGGCTTAGAACAGCACTCTATAGTTATTTATGGGCAAAAAAAACAGGTGGAGAGTTTAAACTTAGAATTGAAGATACAGATATGGCTAGAAATAGTGAAGATGCTGTCAAAGCTATATTAGAAGCTTTTGAATGGGTTGGGATGCCGAGTGATTGTGTGATTGAATATCAATCAAAAAGAATAGATATTTATAAAGTGTATATTGATAGATTACTTGAAAATGGAAATGCTTATAAGTGTTATATGTCTAAAGAGGAGTTACAAGCTTTAAGAGAAGCCCAAGAAGCTAATAAAGAAACACCAAGATATGATGGAACTTGGCGACCTGAGAGTGGTAAAGTACTTCCAGAAATTCCAGCTGATATTGAACCAGTTATAAGAATCAAAGCTCCGACAAGTGGAACTATTGAATTTGCAGATGGTGTAAAAGGTGCTATGAAATTTGATGCAAATCAAGTTGATGATTTTGTAATAGCTAGAGGAAATGGAATCCCAACATACAATTTTGTAGTAGCGATTGATGATCATTTGATGGGGATAACAGATGTAATAAGGGGTGATGATCACCTTTCAAATACTCCAAAACAGATTGTTGTGTATAATGCATTAGGGTTTGATGTACCAAAGTTTTACCATATACCAATGATAAATAATCCACAAGGGAAAAAGCTTTCAAAAAGAGATGGTGCAATGGATGTGATGGAATACAAAAGATTGGGTTATCTTCCAGAAGCACTTTTAAACTTTCTTGTACGACTTGGATGGTCAAATGGAGATCAAGAGATTTTTAGTATTGAAGAGATGTTAGAATTATTTGATCCAAACAATATCAACAAATCTGCATCAGCATATAATAGTGAAAAATTAAATTGGTTAAATAGCCACTATATTAAAAATGTATCGAATGAAAGATTGAGTAAAGAGTTGGAATTTTTTGATTTTCATCTTGTTGGACATGATAAAAAAGAGATGATACTTGACCTTTGTAAAGAGAGAGCAAATACAATAGTTGAATTAAAAGAGAGTATAGAAGCTATTTTAAATCTCCCAACTGAGTATGAAATCGCTGGTGTAAATAAGTTTATAAAAGAGAATACAATGGGGATGCTTAAACAATATTGTGAACTTTTAAGGGTAAACGAAAAAGATTTACATATTGCACCAGATATTGAAGCGGTAACAAAACCTTTTATTAGTGAAAATGGATTGAAATTTCCAGAACTTTTTCAACCTATTAGAATCAGTTTAACAGGGGCAACACAAGCACCTTCTGTATATGATATCATAGCTATATTAGGTATTGAAGAGACAATCAAAAGAATTGATACTGCGATAGAAAGTAATTTTGGAAGATAAAAGAGTAAACAATGAAAAGAGATAAAAAGTATTTTTTAAAACAGATATCAAATTTTGCGATAGTTGGTGGATTTGGTTCAATGCTACTTGTTAGTTTTGCAGGTTGTGAAAATAAACAAGAGCAACCACAACAAACCGAATCGGCACTTTCAAATGTCAGTGAAAAGAAAAATGTTTTCGTTGTGATAGAAAAATCACCAGATGGAAGTTATAAAATAGTTGATGAATTTCCTAGTACCAATACCACTATTGTTTTAAGAGAAGATGGAAAAGAGAGAATTTTATCAAAAGAGGAGATTGATACATTAGTAGCAAATGAAGCGAAAAAAATTGATAACAATACTTCAGGACTTACAAATCCATCTATGAGTAGTGGTGGTATGAGTTTAGGGGAAACGCTCCTTGCGAGTGCAGCTGGAGCTATGATTGGGGCATATATAGGAAATAAACTTTTTAACAATAGCAATTATGAAAACCAAAGAAGAACAAACTATAAATCACCTCAAACTTATAGTAAAAGTGTTAATAGTTTCAACAAACCATCAAGTGGTTCAAGTGGTTCAAGTGGTACATCAACTGGAAAAAGTACCACAAATACAGCGAAAAGTGGCTATTTTAACAACTCAAATAAAGCACCCGCATCAAGCAGTACTTATGGAGCATAAAGTGAAATTGAAAGAACTTAAACCACTAACAAATAGTTATTTAGAATCTATTGGGTTTACTTGGCATACCGATTTAGATAATAGTTCTTATATCTCAAATAAATTGATTCAGCTGAGTGAACAAGAAGCAACAAGCTTTTATGATGCAACTAATGAACTCTATGATATGTATGTAGAAGCTGGACAGTTTGTGATAGATAATAATCTTTTCCATGAGCTAGATATACCTTTCAATTTAGTAGATATGATTAAAAAATCTTGGGAAAATGATGTTCATTGGCATTTATATGGAAGATTTGATTTAGCTGGAGGAATTGATGGAAAATCAATCAAATTAATTGAATTTAATGCAGACACTCCTACCTCTTTATTTGAAACAGCAATCATTCAGTGGGCAATATTGAAATTTAATACTTTAGATGAATCTAGTCAGTTTAACTCAATATATGAAGCCATTGGAGATAATTTTAGACGAATTATTACTCTAAATAGTGATATTGAAAAATTTGATGAGCATTATGAAAAACTCGGCTGGAAGATACTTTTCTCATCAATTAAGGGAAATATTGAAGAGGAATATACTGTAAAACTATTGCAACATATAGCAAGTGAAGTAGGTTTTGAAACAGATTTTGCTTTTGTTGATGAGGTTATGTTTGGTGAGGATGGGATAACAAAAGATGATGAGCTTTTTGAATTTTGGTTTAAACTTATTCCTTGGGAAAATATAGCTATTGAAGAGGGTGAATTAGCATTAATACTCACCGAACTAATTGAAAATCAAAAGGCAATTATTTTCAATCCCGCATACACACTACTCTTCCAAAGCAAAGGGATTATGAAAATATTATGGGATTTATATCCGAATCATCCTTTATTGCTTGAAACATCATTTGAGAAACTTAAAGGGAAAAAACAAGTCAAAAAACCCTCTTTTGGACGAGAAGGGGCTAATGTAACAATCATAAATAGTGATAATTCAATAGAGATGCAAACAGAAGGTGTTTACGATAGCTTTAAAGCTATTTATCAAGAGTATGTAGAGTTTCCCAAAGATGAAGAGGGAAATAGTTATCAAGCAGGAGTTTTTTATGCTTACGAAGCTTGTGGGCTAGGTTTTAGAAAAGGTGGAAAGATACTCGATAATATGTCTAAATTTGTAGGGCATATAGTAGAATAGCTAGAAGATTAAAATCCGTTAGGGTTAAATCCTCCACTTAAAAACGAATTAAATCCATCACTAAACGTGTTTGAAGAACTAAAGGCTGGATTTGGATAACCATTTTGAACACTCAAATTTTGTAATTTTAATATATCATTTTTAATATCAATATTTTGTGGACAAACCATATTACAAGCTCCACACAAAGTACAATCCCACACACCATTACTTTGAATAGCATCTAGCTTAGATTTGTTAGATAACTCTTTTGTATCGTTGAGATATCTATATGCACGAGTGAGCGCAAATGGACCTAAAAATTCTTGGTTTGCTTCATATACTGGGCATGAACTATAACAGCTATTGCACAAGATACAACTACTTTCAATATCAATTTTATCTACTTCATTTTGACTAATTGTAATTTTAGTATCCGTTACTGATAAAAAAGCCTCCGCGAGCTTTAATTTGATTTTTATATTTTCATTATCAACAATCAAATCTTTCACTACAGGAAGATTCTTCAGTGGTAAAATCTCATCAAGATTCTTGATATTGGCAGTACAAGCCAGAACTTCACTTCCATTCACTCGCACACTGCAAGTACCGCAATTACCGCTTCTACAACCATAATTAAAAGCAAAACTTTTGTTGATATTTTCTTTAATATACAAAAATGCATCAAGTAGATTTGTTATTTTATCATCAATATCAAATTCAATTTTATTTATACTAATTTTCATCTCATCCTACTTTACGATAAAGGTATTGTTTAGAGTCACTTGCGAATTCAAACAAATGATTATAAACAGTTTCAATCATCATCTTTCCCCTTTAAAAATAACCATTTACAGGGAGTAAATAGTGATTTTTAAAGTGAAAATCTAATAATTGCTACTATTCATACTCAAAATCTTTGAATTTGCAAGTGACTCTTTATAATTGTTGATTTTTTATATGTATCCGATGGTTTAGGAAAATCATTTCTAAAATGAGAACCTCTACTTTCGCATCTCTCTTTTGCACTCAAAATTATTGTTTTTGCACAAAAAACACAATTCCTAAATTCTAAAAATTCTATCAAATTTGTATTGAATAATTTTGATTTATCATCAGTACTAAATTTTTCGAGATTTTCAATAATATCCTGAACAAAATTGAAAGCTTCCAATAATCCCTCATGTGTTCTAAACAAACCAACATTTAGAAACATTATTTCTCCTAGCTTTTTTCTATATTTATAAAAGTCCAAGGTAGGAATATTATCAAAAATATATTCAATGTCTTTCATATTTCTTTCGAAAGTTGTATTGTCACTCACCTCCAATGAAAGGATTGAAGGCTGAAGCGAGTCTCCCAATTTTTTCCCAAATACCACTATTTCTAAAAGCGAGTTTCCTCCAAGTCGATTGGCACCATGTACACCATTTGAAGCTACTTCACCAATTGCATAAAGATTATTTAAAGAAGTTCTAGAGTCTTTATTACACTTCAATCCTCCCATTGTATAGTGTGTAGCTGGTGTTATAGGAATTAAGTCTTTATCCATCTGCAATGAAGTAAATTTAAAGATAAGTTTATATTCTTGAGGAAGCAAATGAAGCAATTTTTCTTTAGATATGTGTCGCAAATCAAGAAAAACCTCTTCATCGTTAAGAATCTTTTTGTAAATTTCTCGTGCAACCAAATCCCTCGAGAGCAACTCATTCACAAATCGTTTTTCATCTTTTGTGACCAAATAACCACCTTCTCCTCGTGCTGATTCACTAATAAGTATAAATCTGTCAAGTAGTGCAGTTGGATGAAACTGAATAAATTCCATATTTTCAAGCTCAACTCCAGCTCTAAAACCAGCCATAATTCCATCCGCTGTAGTATTTTTGCTATTCGTAGTAAATCCATGATAAACTCCACCGTATCCACCAGTTGCGAGCACGATATTTCCACCAAAGAGTTGTTTTATCTCAGATGTTTTAAGTTCAAGATAGTTTATTCCAAAAACTTCTCCATGGCTTATGATCAAATCCAGTAAAAGACAATTTTCAAATATTGGGATATTGAGTTTAATAGTGGTGTCATACAGTGTATGAAGTATTTTTAAACCAGTATAATCAGAACTATAACAAGCTCGTTTAGCAGTTGCACCGCCCAATTGTCTTCTTGCTATTTGATTATTTTCATCTCTACTGAAAGGAACACCCAGACTATCAAGCCATTCTATAGCCTCTCTAGCATTTTCACACATAAATGTTATAGCTTCAATATCCCCTATTTCGCTAGAGGATTTCAAAGTATCTTCAATATGAGCTTTTATGGTATCGCTACCATCATCCAGCACACCATTTAACCCACCTTGAGCCTGAACCGTTTGAGAAGCAGTTGTATTTGACTTTGTAATGATTGCAACTGACAATCCTTTTTGCTTTGCCCTAATAGCACAACTGAGCGCAGCTCCTCCACTTCCAATAATAATAACATCATAATCAAACTTCATTATTTATTCCAAAAGTCTTTCATTTCGCCACTTTGTTCATTTTGAAAATCATCTTCTAAATCAACTTGAAATTCATCATATACAATAGAAACTGGAGCTTCATTCTCTATTATTTTTGTTACGGATGTATCTTCATTCGTAATTGTATTTTGTACTATAGTTTGTATTTTAGTTTGTTTCTTATTTTGCTTGAATTTTAAAGAGTTGTCTTTTAACATATCATAGTCAGCCATTATTTTTTCATAATTATCAAACTCTAGCATTATAAATGAGGGTTTTCCATCTCGTAAGATAACTGCTTTGGCTATCTCTTTCGCATTTAATTTATCAAATATTTGTTTACTTTGTCTAATTAAATATGTAGACGAAAACATCTCGTCTGAAGAATATAATAAATGTTCCATGTAAATCCTTGCGTATTTATTTATGTATTAGAAGTTGTATTATAGTTAAATAAATATAAAATCTGTTAGGCAGTAATCGAATAGTTTTTCGATAATAATTCAGAACAATTGCCATTTGTAGTCAGAAAAAATCTTCAAAATTATCGTTATAAATAGTAATTTTTTTCTTAAAAGAGTTGTAATTAAATCTTCTATCTCCAGCTCTTATAGCATCAAAAAGAATTTGTTTAATCTCTTTTATATTTTTCCCTCGTCTTTTCATTAATAGAAAAAAATCTTCTACTGAGATTGTAGTTGATGGTTTTTTTGGGTGCGGAGTTTTTTCTTGCTCCTTGTAGCTTATAATATTTTGTGTCCGATAGAGAGTTTGCATTTCATTATAAGCTCTTTGAAGAAGTTCAACTTCACTTTTGAAGACATCAATGAGTTTATTATGAGTTTGCTCCATCCTCTCAATTTCTTGCTTATGCTGAAACCCCATCCATCTAATGGCTCTCTTAAGAAGCCCTATTTGCTCATCTTTCACTTTTAAAATTTCTTGATTAGATTCATTTTTAGGTTGATTAGTTTCTTGTATTACATCATGAAGTTCCACATAAACAAAAGTTTTTCCATCTTTTACTATAGATTTTAACTTCTTAGTTTTAATTCTATAGTGAACGCCTTGTACAGATATTCCAAGTTTTGACGCTGCTTCGTTTGTTGATAAAAGAGTAAGCAAAGATAATTCCTACAATTGATCGTTACTATCGATCGTGATAACAGTATGGACATTTCCTCGAGGATTAAAATCAGCGATAACTTTAATCCATCTAGGAGCCAATTTATTTGCTAAATTATCAAAGATCTCATTTGCAGAATTTTCATGCGAAATATGTCTATTCATAAATGAATTTATATAAAGTTTAAGAGCTTTAAGCTCAATCACTTTTTCGTTTGGGATATATTGAAGTTTAATTTTTGCAAAATCTGGATAACCACTTCTTGGACAAAGACAAACAAATTCAGGCAATTCAATGTCTATTATATAATTCTTTTTGTGTTCATTTGGCCAAAAATTTTCTTCTTTATGAATATCAAATTCTGCAATCTCTTTTTCGCCATATTTCATAAGTATCTCCATAAATTTTTAATTTTATTATATCAAAGCTATGATAAATTTTATGATATAATCGACACTCTTAAAAAAGGAGCCTTTTGTGGATATATTATCAATTATCGTTATAACATTGTCAATAGCTATAATTTTGAATATTATTTTAAAAAGATTTCAAATTAGTTCAATCGTAGGTTATATTTTAACAGGAACACTTATCGGCTATTTTATGGGATTTTCAAAAATCACACAAACCGAGCTAGGTCATATTGCCGAATTTGGAATAGTTTTTTTGATGTTTACAATTGGTTTAGAATTTTCGATTCACCATTTGCGACAGATGAAAAAAGAAGTTTTTATTTTTGGTGGTCTGCAAGTTTTACTAGTTTCCTCTGTATTTGGCTTTATTGCACATCATTTTTTTAGTATAGATATTAAAACATCCATTATTCTAGGTTCAGCACTTTCATTATCTTCTACAGCAATTGTTTTAAAAATATTAAATGAAAATGGAGATATTCACAGACCATATGGACGGAATAGTGTTGGAATATTAATTTTTCAAGATTTAGCAGTTATTCCTATTTTGATTATGATTACAATATTCACAGATAAAACATCGTCTTTAAATGATTTGGTTATTGACACCCTTGTATCAGGATTTATTGTCCTCCTCACACTTTATTTTATAGGAAAATTTATTTTAGAAAAAGTGTTAGCCGTTGTTGTTGATAGTAAAAGTGAAGAGTTATTTATAGGAACTATTATACTTCTTGTATTGTCATCTGCACTCCTTGCACATCTTTTTGGATTTTCATATTCATTGGGTGCATTTATAGCGGGTATGCTCATCGCTGAAACAAAATACAAATATCAAATAGAAGCCGATTTGGTTCCTTTTCGAGATATTTTACTTGGATTGTTTTTTATAACCGTTGGGATGCAAGTAAACATTGATTATGTTACTTCACATTTTTTTTCAATTGTTGCTTTAACTGTTGGGATATTGTTTTTTAAATTGTTGTTGATTTTCGGACTTATTAGCATTTTTAATTTTCCCAAAAGAGCATTTAAAACCGCACTAACTTTAGCACAAGTCGGAGAGTTTTCATTTGCAGTACTAGCTCTTGCCGCTTCTAGTAAGCTTTTATCAAATGATATCCACCAAATGATGCTCTCGTCAATTATTATTTCATTGATTTTCACATCAATAGCCCTTAAATATGTAAGACAATTTAGTGATATATTTTTCATCAAAAAAAGCGAATTGCTTGAAGAACCAATTGTAAGTGCCGAAATACAAAATCATATTATAGTTTGCGGTTATTCACTTTTAGGGCAAAAGATAGTAAAAAAATTAAAACAAGACGATATAACTTATGTTGCGATTGAACATGATAGAAATCATGTAAAAAGAGGCTATGAAGTTGGAGATATTGTTTTTTTTGGAAATGCTGCTTCAAAAACTATGTTAAATTCTGTCAATATCAAGAATGCAATAGCGGTTATCATTGCTATTGATAATGATGAAAAAGTGAGACTTATAACAGAAACAATAAAATCTATAGACGCGAACATTGAGGTAATTGTAAAAATCTCTCATCAATCACAGATTGATGATTTAAGTGATTTAGATGTGAAAAATTTTGTGAATGAAAATGAAATTGTAGCAAGTGAGCTTATCAAAAAAGCAACGACCTGCTCATTACCAAATTAAAATAGGTGGTGCATGAATGATTAAACATATTTTACATGTGATTGAACCAAAACTTTTTGTTTATTTTAGAAAATATGGTTATAGCAAAGATGATTTTTATAAAGATTTACTAGCAAGCCTTTCTGTTGCCATTGTAGCACTTCCTCTTTCTTTAGCTATTGCAATAGCATCAAATTTACCACCTGAGCGAGGTTTATTTACTGCAATAGTTGCAGGATTTTTAATATCTTTTTTTGGTGGGAGCAGATTACAAGTTGGTGGACCAACAGCAGCTTTTGTAGTAACGGTTTCACTTGTAGCGATGAAACATGGGTATGATGGACTTGTGATGGCTACTATCATGGCAGGAATTATTCTTATTGTGATGTCTTTTGCAAGGGCGGGAGAACTTATAAAATTTATCCCCTATCCTGTTATCACTGGATTTACATCTGGGATTGCTCTTTTGATTGTTTTTTCACAATTGAGAGATTTTTTTGGATTGCCTATTGATGTGATGCCTCCAGATTTTATTGATAAACTTATGCTGTATAGTACAAATCTACATCAGTTAAACATCTATGCGCTTCTTATTTCGTTGAGTGGAATTTTTATATTAATTTATATGAAAAAATATTATCCACTCGTGCCCGCACCTATAGTATTAATTATGATGATGACTTTAATTGTTTGGGGATTTGATTTACCAGTTGATACAATTGAGAGTAGATTTGGTGAAATTCCCTCAATGCTTCCTCTTCCAACTATTCCTGATTTTTCTTTTGAAAAGATGAGGTTAGTTTTTCCAGATGCGATAACTATAGCCATCTTAGCAGGAATTGAGTCACTCCTTTCAGCTGTTGTAGCTGATGGAATGGCTGGAACAAAACACAAACCAAATACTGAACTTTTTGCTCAAGGGATAGCAAATATAGGCTCATCACTATTTGGAGGTCTGCCAGCAACAGGAGCAATTGCAAGAACAGCTACCAATGTAAGAAGTGGAGCAGTTAGCCCCATTTCAGGGATGCTTCATGCAGTTTGGCTTTTGGTATTTATGATTTTACTTTCCCCTTTGATAGTAAAAGTTCCTTTGTCCGTACTGAGTGCCATTTTAATAGTTGTAGCTTGGAATATGGCAGAAATAAAGCATATTAAAGCGATTATAAAAACACCAAAATCAGATATTTTTATCCTTTTTGTTACTTTTATACTTACCGTGCTGGTTGATTTAAATTTTGCAATTCAGGCTGGAATTTCGCTTGCTTCTATTTTATTTATCAATTCTATGATGAAATCAGTTCATATAAAATCTTATGCTGATGAAGAGGAAACAGATGATCCTGATTCAATACAAAAAAAAGAAGTTCCAGATGGTGTTGAAGTGTATGAAGTACAAGGACCACTCTTTTTTGGGATTGTAGAAAATTTTATCGATATTTTTACAAATAAAGAAAGTACTACAAAAGTATTTATTTTAAGGCTGAGGTATGTTCCACTTATAGATGCTGCTGGGCTTCATGCTATTGAAGTTGTGTATGATAAATTAAAAGAAAAAAATTCCTATCTTATACTCTCAGGAGTGACAAGAAAAGTAGATAAATATTTAAAAAATACAAAACTTAATGAGAAAATTGGGGAAGAAAATATAGTAAATCACATTGACAAAGCATTGATTAGAGCAGTTGAATTAAAAAATTTATCAACTCTTTGATATAATCAAAGCAACTTAAATAAAAGGTAAATCTTGAATAATAATATTTTACTTATTGGTTTTATGGGTGTAGGAAAAGGAACTCTTGCTAGAGAAATTGTCAAAAATACAGATTATTTTGCTATTGATACTGATGACTTGATTGAAAGTCTTGAAAATAGAAAAATTAAAAAAATCTTTGAGATAGAGGGTGAATTTTACTTTAGAGCTTTAGAAAAAAAATGTGCCCATTGGTGCGAAGAAAATGTGAAAAATACTATCATATCAACAGGTGGTGGTTTTTATAGACAAGAAAACATTAAACAAATTGGAAAAGTAGTATATCTACAGTCATCATTTGATAAAATAATTGAGGCGTTGCAATTGGCTCCAGATAGCAAAAAGAAGTTTAAAAAAAGACCGCTTTTAAAAGATTTGGATGAGGCAAACAAGATTTATCAATCAAGAGTTAGAGAATATGAAAAAGTTGCTGACATTATTGTAAATGTTGAAGACTGGGATACAAAGAGAATAGTCAGTGAAATACTTTCTCAACTATAAAAAAATAAAAAGAGAAAAAGATGAAAATAATAAATACAAAAAATGAAAACTTCAAAAATGAATTTGAAGAGATTTTAGGCAGAGGGAAAGTTGATATCAAAGGTGTGAGCGGTATAGTACAGGGGATAATTGATGAGATTATTGAAGATGGAGATATTGCACTTTGTAGCCATATAGAAAAGTTTGACAAGTGGTCACCAAAAAGTGTAGAGGAGCTTTTTATCGATGGTGCTGATATGAAAAGTGCTTATGATAATCTTGAACCAAAACTAAAAGCATCTCTCCACTTAGCATACGAAAGAATAGAAAAATATCATCAAAAACAACTTCCAAAATCGTGGCTTGATTTTGAAGAAAATGGGACGATGCTAGGGCAAAAAGTAACTCCAGTAGATCGTGCAGGGCTCTATATCCCAGGAGGAAAAGCGGCATATCCTAGTAGTTTACTGATGAATGCAATTCCTGCCCTTGTAGCAGGTGTGAAAGAGATTGTCGTTTGCACGCCAACTCCAAATAACGAACCAAATGAACTGCTACTTGCAGCGTGTCATCTTTGTGGTGTGAAAACTGTTATAAAAGTGGGAGGGGCAAGTGCGATTGCTATGATGGCTTATGGTACTTCGAGTCTTAAAAAAGTGGATGTGATTACAGGTCCTGGAAATATTTTTGTGGCAACTGCTAAAAAACTGGTTTTTGGTGAAGTGAATATCGATATGATAGCAGGTCCTAGTGAAATTGGGATACTTGCTGATGAAAGCGCAAAACCAAATTATTTAGCGATAGATTTGCTTTCTCAAGCAGAGCATGATGAGATGGCTAGTTCGATTATGATTACAACTGATGAAGCTTTAGCACTTGCCACAAGTGATGAGGTTGAGAGATATTTGGGTGTGCTTTCAAGAAATGAGATAGCTCGAAAATCAATATGTGAGAGAGGTTGTATCATCGTAGCACAAGATATGGATGAAGCGATTGAACTTATGAATGAGATAGCACCTGAACATCTTGAGGTTATGACGAAAAATCCATTTGAACTTTTGCCAAAAATAAAACATGCAGGAGCTATTTTTCTAGGGGAAAATACACCTGAACCTATCGGAGACTATGTCGCTGGACCAAATCATACACTTCCAACGGGGGGAACTGCTAAGTTTTATAGCCCTTTAAATGTAGAAAATTTTATGAAAAAAAGCTCAATCATAAGTTTTAGCAAAAAAGCGATATTAGCACTTGGAGAAGAGTGCTCACTTTTAGCAGATACTGAAGGACTAACAGCTCATGCTGAGTCTGTAAGGGTAAGATTAAGATAACAACTCAAGGTGTGATAAAGTTACAATTGTTACACTTTCAAAAAATTACAAAAGGGTAAAAATGGCAAATTATGAAGCATTATTTGAAGATGAGAATGATATTTTTGGTGGAACTCCAAGGTCAAAATTTTGGGATATAGTCAATCAAGCAAACGATGATTTGGTAAAAGATCAATTTGATGTGATATTTCAAAGATTTGCAATTATGGAAGTTTTACTTAAAGACCATTATAGTGATGAAGAGATAGACAAAATAGTAAGAAGTTATCCGTATTCAAAACCTGATGAGTTAGAAACACACAAGAAATCATTATATATTGAATTTACAGGTGATATTGTTTGTAGGCTAGATAGCTAAAATGGGATTTTCTTGGCAGAATATATTTGCAGTTGGAATAGGTGGATTTTTAGGGGCAACTACAAGATTTTATATAAATATTCTTATTGGTAAAAATTTCCCTCATGAATTACCATTGGCAACCCTAAGTGTAAATGTTATCGGGAGTTTCATTGTTGGATTATTGGTAGCATTATTTTTGTACTTTACTCCATATGAGTGGTTAAAATTAATGTTAATCACTGGATTTTTAGGAGCATTAACTACATATTCAACTTTTGCAATTGAGACATTTTTCTTACTCAATTCATCATTTTGGATAGGAATTTTAAATATCGCCTTAAATCTAATCGGTAGTATAGTAGCAGTTGCTTTTGGATACAAACTGATGTTATCTTTTTTAAGATAATCTAAGCTACAATCAAACCTTAAAATTTTAATTAGGAGTCAATTATGGGTGTACCAAGTGGAATGGAATTATTTGTAATAGTAGCTGTAATAGTGTTACTATTTGGTGGGAAAAAGATACCAGAGCTTGCAAAAGGTTTAGGTCAGGGGATTAAGAATTTTAAAGGTGCGTTGAAAGAAGATGATGTAAATGTCGCTACAACAAATAGTGATAAAGTTGATACTACAAAAATTAATGCAACTGATGCAAAACCCGAGCAAACAGCAGTAAATTCAACTGAAACAAAAGCCGTATAAAGATGGGCATTCAATGCATTTAGAAATCAAGGCACTGATAGAAAAGATTCTACAAAGAGATATTGTTTTAGAAAAACCAAAAGATATCTCTTTGGGACATTTTGCTACTCCTGCAGCTTTTTCCTTGGCTAAAGAGGAGAAAAAGAATCCTATGCTTATCGCAGAAGAACTTGCTTTAAAATTTCAAAATATTGATATTTTTGAGTCAGTTACTCCAGTAAAAGGATTTTTAAACTTTAAACTATCAAATAAATATCTTCTTGATAGCATCAACAAATCACTGGCATTAGATTTAAATTTTGCCAAGGGTGAAGCAAAAAATGAAAAGATTCTTCTCGAATTTGTAAGTGCCAATCCTACAGGACCACTTCACATTGGACATGCAAGGGGAGCTGTATTTGGCGATGCACTTTTAAAAGTTGGAAGATATTTGGGTTATGATATGACAGCAGAGTATTATATAAATGATGCTGGAACCCAGATGGAGATGTTGGCTACTTCGCTTAATCTTGCAGCTAGGGAACATATTTTTAAAGAAGATGTCGAATATCCTGAACAATTTTATAGAGGTGATTATCTTTTTACTATTGCAGAGAAATGTGTAGAACTCTATGGTTCTGATTCTTTTAAAGATGATTCAAAACAAAACGAATTAGCACTTTTTGCTAAAAATGAAGTTATGAATATTATCATCTCTGATTTGGCTGATTTAGGTGTTTCATTTGATACTTTTGTAAGTGAAAAATCACTTTACAAAGATTGGGAATTAACAAAATTAAATTTAGAAAAAAACGATTCTCTTTACAATAAAGATGATAAAACATATTTAAGATCAACAGTATTTGGTGATGATAACGACAGAGTTGTAGTGCGAGACAATGGAATCCCAACTTATTTAGCTGGAGATATTGTCTATCACAAAAATAAATTTGATAGAAATTTTGATAAATATATCAATATTTGGGGCGCAGATCATCATGGCTATATCCCAAGAGTCAAAGCAGCAGTAGAATTTTTAGGGTATGATTCATCAAAATTAGAAATATTATTGTCACAAATGGTAGCTCTTTTGAAAGGTGGTGAGCCTTATAAAATGTCTAAACGATCTGGAAATGTTATTCTTATGAGTGAAATTACGGATGAGATTGGTGCTGATGCTTTAAGATTTATTTTTCTTACGAAAAAAAGTGATACGCACCTTGAGTTTGATATAGACATTTTGAAAAATCAAGATAGTTCAAATCCTGTATTTTATATAAACTATGCACATGCGAGAATAAACCAACTCTTTAAAAAAGCCGAGTTAACGGCATTTGATGTAAAAGATGAAGATATCAATCAAATCAATCAAGACGGAAAAGATTTAGTTTTCCAAGCACTTTTATTACCTGATATTTTAGATGAAGCATTTGCGAGAAGAGATATGCAAAAAGTTACTGATTATCTTTATGGGCTAAGTGCCATGGTGCATAAATTTTACAATGAACATAGAATAATTGGAGATGTATCTGAAAAGCAGTATTTGAAAGCTTTGTCAATGGTAGCTCTTAGTGTACGAGTTGGATTAAAAGTACTTGGTATAACAGCAAAGGAGATTATGTAAGATGTTTAAATGGATTTTAATACTATTTATTATTGGGGTTGTCTATATGATTTTGACAAATAATATGGGTGGAGCCAAAAAGGCTACTCAAAATTATGTTGATGTTCAAAGAGGAACGGCAAAGTAAAATTTGCCCACCCTAATTTCCCTTAATCAGCTATATACTTTATAGCTTTTTTCATAAGTTCTATATGAAAATTTTCCTGATAATTTATAAATTCGAAAAATTTTGAAAGTTCATCTTCTTTCACTGCTAAAGCTAATTTTTGACACTCCTCTTTTGCTAACTTTTCTTCTTCAATCCCATCAATCAAGAATTGTTTAATATCATTTCTTTTATAAATCTCTTTTAAAAGCATTCTTGGAATCGCTAATATTCCCATAATAGAAAGCATATTTCCGAAGCATTTAAGATGATAATGTGACTCATCGATTAAATCTTGATACACACTATATTGCGTAATATCCTTTGTATTATTTTGCATATAAGCATAAAGCAAAATCAGTTCATATTCTTTGTAAGTCTCCTCAAAAAGGAAGATTGTAAGAGCATCTAGTGATTCTTTTGAAAGAATTTTATTTTGATAAATTCGCTTTTTATTGAAAGCTGTTAACTTTAAATTTTCACTATTCTTGAGATATTGGTTTAGTTTAGCAATAAAGTAATATTCGTCACTAAGCATCCTTGCGAACAAAACATCATCAGGATTGTAGCATTTCATTACAAGTTGAATTTCACTTATAAGATATGTAAAAGATTCAAAAGAGGTGTCTTTTGCAAAATCAATAGCATACCTATCATAGTCGTATCCAATATTTTCATCTTTTAGCTTATTGCTAAGCCATTTAAGATGACGAAATTCCATTTGAGAAATTTCATATAATTCATTTTTAATCTTTTCGTCATGTATTGCAAATGAAATAAAAAGAATTTTTAGCCACAATTCATGTTTTATTTGATAGATTTCATTAAGCATTTTCATTATTTTCCCCTATTGTATCCATACCTTCACAAGATTCATTGAGTTCTATCGAACACATATCTTCACTTCCACCAGCCTCTTTGCTAGCCTTATGAAGCAAAGAAGCTTCAAAAGCTTTTATGACCATCATAGAACAAGCTCTCTGTTTCGCAGGGGCTTCTTCAAGTTTATATTCTAATCTTCTTGTAGCATCTTTTGCATAAGTCAAATTCATTCCTTTGATCATCTCTGTAAAAAGTGACCCAGCGATAACCGTATCTTGACAAGCATTGCAACCATATTTAATATCAGCGATAACATCTTCATTAGCTAGTTGTAAATAAATAAGAGCAAACTCGCCTGTTTTGGTATCAACTCCCATCCCTGTACAAGTAGGATTGTCCATTTGCCCATAATTTTTTGGAGCCATCATATGCTCTAAAATCTCTGCCGTTACATCTTGTATTTGGTGTTCGCTTAAATCTGCCATCATATTACCTTTCTTTTTTGATTTACTTATCTAAATTCGTTCGGGTCTCGTGTCTTTAAATGCTAAAGACGGTGCCTTTTGTAGTATCTCTAGCACACCTTTCCCTATCATCAAATTTGCCATTTTCTGACCCAAAGTATTGTGTTCCCCGAGTCGTACAGATAAACTCTCATGGATAATATTTGATCCGTCAGGATACCCTATCATCGTTTGAAGAGTGACAATATCACCAATAATAGTAGCATTACAAGCGACAGGTGCAGAACATCCTGCTCCAATGACTGAAATAAAATCTCTCTCAACTTTTGTAGCCATAAATGTTGGTTCATGATTGAGTATCATAGCTATCTCTCTAATTCTCTCATCTCCACATACTATCTCTATCCCAAGTGCAGCTTGACCCATCGGAGGTATCATAAAAGCTAATGGAAGTTTTTCTACAAATGGTATGTCTTTTAAAAGATTGAGTCTAAAAAGTCCTATAAATGCCAGTATAATAGCATCATATTGACCTTCAGCAAGCTTTCTAAGTCTAGTATTGACATTTCCTCTTAAATCCTGTACTTTCAAATCTGGTCTCATTTTCAAAAGCTGCATTCGTCTTCGTAAACTTGTAGTTCCAACTACCGCACCTTGCGGAAGTTCTCTTATAGTTTTGTATTTGTGCGACAAAAACACATCGCTTTGATCTTGTCTTTCCGTAATAGCGACAAGCTCTAATCCATCTGGGATAAATGTTGGGACATCCTTGAGACTATGAACAGCCATATGAGCATTTCCAGC
Source organism: Helicobacter pylori PMSS1 (assembly GCA_945883785.1). Lineage (GTDB taxonomy): Bacteria > Campylobacterota > Campylobacteria > Campylobacterales > Arcobacteraceae > CAIJNA01. The sequence continues at coordinate 3,054 of CAMCYD010000010.1, read as the reverse complement.
AAGCATTTCATCCTCAAGTTCTTTTGTAAAGTGTCCTTTTCCTCCGATAAGTGCAAGCGGTTTATCCAAAACTTTATCTCCATTTGAAGTGATAAGATTGAGTTCCACCTCTATTTCAGGATAAGTATTTTCAATTTTATCTTTTACAAAATATGCTTGCCAAAGAGCAAGGTCACTTCTTCTTGTAGCTATTATAATTTTATTTGGGTTATTCATTATTTTATTTTTCCTTTGTATTCACTTCTTGTAACATCAATTTCACCATTTAAAAATAAAGTTGGTGTCCCATTCACAAATGCTTTTTCTGCTAGTTTCATATCCTCGTCTAAACTACTTGTAACTGTTGTATTGTTGAGCTCATTCATCGTAAATGTCGCTTTAAAGACTTTATTGAAAGCATCGAGTGCTTTTTGATTGTCTTTTAGCTCATACGGGTCAAAGAATTTATCAAAATCTGCAGTATAAAGTCTATGAGGTACATCTTTTTGCCCTTTTAATTCTGCTAATTTACTAGCTTTAGCGATAGTTTTTGCAGTTGGATGCATATCTAGTGGAAATGCAAAATAATAGAGTGCAAAAATTTTAGGATTGTTTTGTACATTTTTTATAATTTCTGGCATATCAGCAGTACAATTTGGACAGAGTGGGTCACTAAACACAACTAATTTATTTTTGGCATCTACATTACCAGCTATAAGTCTTTTTTTGTCATAGTATTCGCTCCCTAAAGTAGGATGCATCAGTCTTTTAAAATCAAATCCTGTAAGTTTTTTAAGCTCACCAGTTACCTCCGTGCCATTTGAGAATAAAATATCGTTTGTGTTCACATATTTTCCTTGATACACTATAGAGATAGAAAAAAGATATCCCGTCCAATTATTTTCTAATTTTTTTGAAAAAACTAATTTTAAATCTTTGAGTTGAACGGCTGGATTTGCACTTATCCTTTGCTTTTCATAAGAAAAGATTTTTTTATCTATATCACTTGCATTTGCACTAATGCTTAATAGAATGGCTACTGTCAATAATTTCAACATCAATAATTTCATCGTCATCGTATCTCCTTTTTTGTTTATATGTAAAGTTTTCCTCTTGAAATTCAAATGGATTTTCATTTTGGGTATTTTTAGGTTCTTTTTTAAAACTAAAAATCTTTGTAAGCAACATCGATAAAAGACCAAATTGCAGCAACACCCCTATAATATCAGTCAAAAAACCAGGGACAATGAGCAAAATTGCTCCAATAGCATTTGCAACATTTTGTTTGATAAAATCTTGTTGAGTTATCTCACCTTTTGTTAGGGCTACAATATTAAGCATAAGCGAGTATTTGAAGTTTTTGAGTAAAAATACACCGATAAATGCTGAAATAATTATTTCCAAAAAAGTGTAAAATCCACCTAGTAAGGAAATAAAATAAGAGGAAACCATCACCTCTAAAAATAGATATAAAAAGATATAAATCACCAACAAACCCCTTTGTTTTTTAGAACAACGATTGTACCAAAAAAAAGATTTAACGATAATTGATATTCTTTTTAGGTATGATTTTTCACTTAAAAAAGGAAATCAAAGTCATTCAGGATTATTATTGAAAAAAATGCAAAACAAACTTCTAGCATGGTATCAGACTAACGGAAGACACGATTTGCCTTGGCGAAATACAGAAGATATTTACCATATTTATCTCAGTGAAATCATGCTTCAACAAACTCAAGTCAATCGTGTAAAAGAGGAGTATTATCCGCAATTTTTAGAAAAATTCCCTACTTTAAAACAGTTAGCTACTGCTAATCTTGATGAAGTACTTGCTGCTTGGAGTGGACTTGGATACTATAGTCGTGCTAGAAATCTTCATAAAACAGCTATTTTAGCTACAAACGGGCTCCCCTCTTGTCAAGAATTATTACAAAAATTTCCCGGTATCGGTCAATATACTGCAAGTGCGATTTGCAGTTTTGGATACCATCAAAATATTCCTGTTGTGGATACCAATATTGGGAGAGTACTTAAAAGATTTTTTGCACTTACCAATCCTGTCAATGAACTTATTTGGAAAAAAGCTGAGTCGTTTGTAAATCATAAAAACTCCCGACATCACAACTTGGCTTTGATGGATTTGGGTTCAATGATTTGTACCCCTAAAAATCCAAAATGTACTATATGCCCTTTAAAAATAGACTGTCTTGGAAAAGATGAGCCTGAATTATATACACAAACAAAGAAAAAAGAGTACGAAAGTTTAGAACTATTTTATGGCATTTTGATTCAAAATAATCAAATCGCACTCACACCTTCAATAGGAAAAATGTATAAAAAAATGTTTGAGCTTCCAACAGTTGATCCCTTAGAGGAAGATTTTATAGGGTGTTTCAAACACTCTTACACGAAGTATCGCCTTATGGTTAATCTTTATACAATTGAGACATTCGATGGCGATATTATTTGGATTGATTTAGATAAATTAGATGAAGCCCCCATCTCCTCGCTTACAAAAAAAGCAAAACAGTTTATGAAGACAAGCTATGGAGAAAATAAATGCTAAGCGAAGCAATACAGTTTCTTGTTCAAATAATTTCGCAATTAGGGTATCTTGGGGTATTTGTGATGATGTTTTTGGAAAGTTCATTTTTCCCTTTCCCCTCTGAAGTTGCAATGATTCCTGCTGGATATTTAGCAAGCAAAGGGGAGATGAATGTTTATCTTGTACTCATTTCTGGGATTTCTGGAAGTTTAGCTGGTGCAGTTTTTAACTATCTTTTAGCTCTAAAATTTGGTAGAGCTTTTGTTCTAAGATTTGGAAAATATTTCTTTTTTAAAGAAGAAACACTTACTAAAATGGAAGATTATTTTAAGAAACATGGGGAAATATCAACTTTTACAGGAAGACTCATACCTGTTGTGACCTGCATTCCCGAAACACCTAACAATATTTCCTTTATAAAACAATCATAAAACCCTTATTTATCGACAATTTCTATAATTTACTATTGACTTTTAAATCGTTATGTATTATAATACACCTAACGATTATAAAGGATAAATGATGGCAAC
>CAMCYD010000009.1 GCA_945883785.1 Helicobacter pylori PMSS1 | reverse complement strand
TAAAAGTTATGAAAAAATTGGAGATGAATCTGATGAAAATCTTGTAGTTAGTGGAGGTAATTGTAACTTATATGTTTCGTAAGGTAACAGGTCAGGAAAAGAATTTAGATTTGAAAAAAGTTGTCTAGTAGTTTTGGGGTAGTATAGTTTTTCTAAAAACCCACTTCCCCACTTATGCTCTTCTTGTTTTTGTACAATTTGTTCACCCAAATCCCAATAAAATTCAAGAAGTGTTGTATTGACCCTGATAGAAGCTTTGATTTGTGAAGATCGAAATTTATTCTTTAAAGATTCTATCCATATTTTGTATTCAATTGAAACTAACTCTTTCATTTTTACCAACTTGTTTTTAAATAATTATGGATTGTAGCATTTGTGTCCATAAAATATAATTAATGATATATAAATTTATTAAAAAAATAACGGGTAACACCCATGGATTCTCAGAAGTGATATTTGGTTTGACTCATCTATTAGGATTCTCGTTTGCACCTAGAATTAAAAACTTCAAAGATCAACAACTTTATGGGACACATTCTCCAAAGTATTATCAACAAAAAGGGTATCAATTAACCCCAAAACGAAAAATCAACTTTGAGATAATTAAAGATAATTGGGATGATATTTTACGATTTATCCTAACTATCAAATCACGAAGAACCACAGCATCACAACTACTAAAAAGGCTTACTTCTTATTCAAAGCACCACAAACTCTATACAGCCATTAAAGAATTTGGAAAGATTATCAAAACTGATTTCTTACTCACTTACATCGATGATGTGGAGCTCAGACAAAGAATTGAAAAGCAACTCAATAAAGTGGAAGCTTCAAATAGATTTTCTAAAGCTGTATTCTTTGGCAACAACGCAGAGTTTATATTTGCATCTCAAGAGGAGCAAAATATTGCAAATAATTGCAAACGCCTTATCCAAAATGCGGTTATTCTTTGGAATTATCTTTATATTGATAAGAAAATACGGGATGCTAAATCTCAAGTGCAAAAAGATGAAATAATTGATGCTATCAAAAACAGCTCAATAATACATTGGTCATTTTTTAACTTTTTTGGAACGTATGATTTCACACAAATTGATAAAAAAGTAAATGATATGATCAGTTAAAAAAGATTATCTCATATTTTAACGAGGAATGGTTTTTTAACTGAAATCTGTATCGTTGCAAAGGAAAATCATTTGTAGAGGATTCTAGAGATAAGCATAATAAAGTTAAGGAAACTTTAATTTATTATGCCACCTTTTATCCAAATGTACTTATTTTATAGAGAAGCCTTATTTATAGGGCTTTAAGAAGTTAAATACTGCTTAATTTAAGCTATTTTTAAATCGCATGTCGCATTTGGTACCATTGTGCTGTTTTGCCCGATATTGAAGCTATCATTGAGCCTTTTGAGAATCAAAAGCTTGTATTTGAAAAGGTTCAAAAAAACTACACTTATGAAGATATTCAAAGAGCATTTTTCAAAGATGATTACTCTAAAGCAACCCAAAAAGAAAGAACTATTTATGCAAAATTTTTTAAAGAGTGTGATGTAAATGATTTTGAAACATTAATACTTCATTTTGGATTGTCAAAACAAACTATCAAAAAGCTTTATGTAACTTTACCTGAAAGACAAATTTATGGTGTTGCTAAAGTATGGGATAGAAGATTTCGATTAAAATCAATAGCTTCAAATCAATATGAGATAGTTAAAAATATCCCAACACCACTTGCAAATATTTTACAAAGAAAAGTAGCACTAGCAAATATAATATAAATTAGAAAATTATTATATACATTATTAGTGTATTTAATAATATTAATATGATATAATATACACTATAAAAGGATAAAAATGATTTATGTAAAAGCTTGGGGAGAAGATATAGGTCAACTTATAGAGCATAAAGGGATAATCAAGTTCAAATATTTAGATACTAATAGACTTGATTTCTCTCCTATAAAAATGCCTGCCACAAATAAAAAAATCTATGAATTTTCTCACCTGGCTTATCAATATGGACTGCCTGGCTTAATTAGTGATCATTTACCTGGAAGTTACGGTATGGATTATATGGATCGTTTTATGTTTGAACATTTAAAAAGAAAGCCTACTATTATGGAGAGATTACAATTTTTGGGAACTCATACATTAGGTGCTTTAGAGTTTCATCCTCCACACAAAACAGATGATTATAAAAAGATATTAAATATATCGGAACTTTATAACGAATCTAAAAAACTATTGAATCAAGGGCATGAAGACAATAATTACTCTATACCAACATTAAAAACACTTATTGCTGTTTCAAATTCCGCAGGTGGTGGAGCTAGGGCAAAAGCAATAGTAGGATTTAACCCTATTGATAAAACAATAAGTTTGACTAGAAAACAAGAGGACTTTCCTAAAGGGTATTATCCTGTTATTATCAAGTATGATGATGGAGATATATCTATCTATCCTAACTTGGCTGGGAAGTATAAAGATGCATCAGTTCCAACAAAGTTAGAATATCTCTATCATCTTTTTGCTAAAGAGGCTGGCATTACCATGAGTCCATGTGAACTCTTAGAATATGATGGACAAAGCCATTTTTTAACATATAGATTCGATAGAAAAGATAATGAGAGGTTTCATATCCATTCACTCTCTGGAATGATGCATTATAACCCAAGCGAGACATATAACGACTATATGGATATATTTAGAATTGCTAATAAGCTTAACTTACCTCAAAAAGAAAAAGAACAAATGGCAAAGGTAATTTTATTTAATGCAATTTTTGGAAATAGGGATGACCATTCAAAAAACTTTTCGTTTCTTATGAATAGAGTGGGAATCTGGTCTTTTGCTCCTGCATATGATTTAACATATACAAGTAATGGGTATCATCAAATGTTACTTGGAAACAAAGTGCTGAATCGTGCAACATTTAATGATTTGAAAAATGCTTTTAAACCATACAATATAAATGAGTCATTTTTAAAAGAAAATATAGAAAAGTTGTGTGAACTAAAAAATACAAAACTAGTGAATGAGTGTATAAATCTTGGTATTCCTAAAGAATTTGCAATACAAATACTTAATGATACAAAAATCGTAGATGAAAACTTTAGTACAGGAGTCAATTTATGCAAGAAATAGATTTTAAGCAATTAGATTTTTCTTTGGCAACAACTGAGGAGATTATTAAAGAACTAGCCCAAAGAGCAAAAGATAAACGAAAAAGAAATAGTTCACGATATGGTACCCAAAAACAGTTCGCCGAACATATTGGAATGAGTTTTCGCTCGTATCAAGAATTTGAAATAAGTGGAAAAATAACTTTGGAGAAGTTCATAGATGTATTAAGAGGTTTAGATTCACTAGAAGAGAGTGAACAACTTTTAAAAGTTAGAGATGACGAGTTGTTTGAGGTACGAAAAAAATAGCAAAAAAGTTTCTGAAATAGGCCAGATTGACTATCTTTTGTTATAATTTAAAAAACTATTTAGAGGATTGCCTAAACATTAGGAATGGTATTAAATTCTTTTACAATAGTTATGTTAAACTCGATCTTCTAAAGGAAAATAAAATTATGATAAAGATAGAACTTTTTAAATGCCTTTTCTAATAGCAGTAATTTTAGCAATAGCACTCTGCATCATAATTATTTTTACAAAATATGATGGAAGTAATGATTTTCTAAAATATGAAACTGAACATTTAGGGTTGGCTTTTGGAAAAGTTACTTCGTTTATAAATAAATGGGCAGACTCAAATTCCCTTGGACAAATAAAGCAAATAGATTTTGAAAAAATCAACAATGATAATATTATCTTTCACAATACAACTATCACAGGAACTGGATATAACACACAAATTACCCTAAAAAGTACCGATATGATTTGGCAAGTTATCCCAAATCCAGCTGATTCTTCTCATTCCTGTAAAATATTAGGGGATTTTAGAAATAATAAAATCCTAATGGCAAATCCAAAATTTGTGGAAAACTATTTTGGAGCATACTATTGTTCTATCCTTTATAACGGTGTCTTTGAAACAAATGCTTTGTATTATGATGGCGATGATTATGCTCTTGCTGGGACAAATGAAGATGGGGTTTTCTCTTGTACCTTTACTTATGGAACGATTATAACTCCACCAATAACTACAACTTTAACCATATTTGCATGGGGAAGTGTTGATTATACTAGAAGTACCGATAACCCAGTTGCGTGTCAAACTATTACTGAAGATACGGCCCAAGATAGTGTATCTACTTCAAATATAAATGAAACATTCACATTTTATCAAAGTAATGACGGAAGTTGTACCCTTAAAAATGCAACATTTAGTTATAGTGATATTGATACGGTTGATGTAGATAATAGTAATGATATTTTTGTCATAGCACCAACAAAAAATAAAGCTCCAACACTAGAAGATAAAGGTATAAATGAACCTTTAGTGATATTTGCAAGTGGAAGTGTTGATTATACAAGAACTTCAGATATTCCAACTGTATGTAAAACAATTACAGAAGGGACAAGCGAAAATAATGTATCTACTACAGATTATCATGAGTCATTTACATTTTATAGAAGCAACGATGGAAGTTGTACCTTAAAACATGATACTTTGACTTATCTTGATATTAATGCAGTAGATGTTGATAACGATAATGAGGTTTATGTTGTTGAACCTACACAAAATAAAGCTCCAACGATAGAAGATAAATAGATTTTGATTTGTAAATAGATTATTTATTTAGCAAATTTTATCTATTTTCAACTCGTATCTTTATTTGTATCTCATTAAAATTTTTATATTTGATGGCTAATTTATTGAGTAAAGAGAGTATTTGTTCACTATCAATGGTATTGAAATTTGGATTTTCAAGTTCTATAAGAATATCAGAAATATCAAAAAAAATGAGTTGCTTTTTGAGTGTATCATCTACAAGGGTTTGGATAAAAGAGATTTTATTTGCAATTTCAATTTGTGCTTCTTGGATATATCGATAGTTTAAAACAACTTTTCCATCACCATTTGGTACAAAAATGATATTAAAATCGAAAAAAGTTTTAAAAATCTCATCAATAAAATCAAGTGAATGCGTTAACGATTCTTTTTCCATGAGATCCCCTCAGGACTTATGTCCAAATAATACTTCGTATTTTTATCTTGCTCTTTTGAGAGACTTATTGTTTTTGTTGTTGTATTAATCGCATCAATAGTATAACCAAGAATAGTATCATTTTGTGTATATCTTCCATCGGCATCTTGTGTGGCAAAAACAACATAATTTTTCCCATTAAAGGTGTAAATACTTGAAATTTTCAAGTTTTGAAATTTTTTGTTTTCATCTGAAAAACTTGAAGTTGTTTTTTGATTATTTGATATAGTCTCTTTTGTATCTGTTATCCCTTTTGTATCATTTGAAGTTTCTTTGGGTGTCGTTTTTTCTTTAGTCGTTGTTTTACTTTTTATTGCTGAATTTGAGGGTGGAGAAGAAACCTCTATTTTTGAGATATTTTTATAAAATTCTTCCGTTTTTTTATCTAAATTATCTAGTTTATCCCCACCATAAAGCAAACTAGCTATGAAAATTGTCCCTAGTAGTATTTTTATTTTATCCATTGTTTTTCCCCTTATTTTTCTCCATTATATAGTCAATATAGAGTATTTTTTTATCTTTATCACTTTGTTTTACTGTACCCAAATGAGATAGAATTTCTCTAAAACTCTCTATAACTTCTTGGTGATTTGAATCAACTTTTGCCACGATAATATAATGATCTATACACAATTTATTGAGTGATATTAAGGTGATTTTTTGTTGGAAAGAGAGCCTTTTGAAAATTCTTTCAAGTTTAAGTTTAACATTTTTTTCAGTATCGTAACTATCCTCTATTTTGGATATATCATCAACTTTTTTTGCTATCCCTTCTATTAAAATTTTATTTTTAGCTGAGATATTTTCTAGCTGAAGTTCTAGTAATTGATTTGTTTTAAGGATTTCATTACGATTTTGATACTCTCTTAAAAATGAATAGAGACTCAACCCTACACTATAAAATAATAATGATAAGAGGATAATTTTGAAGTAATTTTGTTTAATACTTATCATTTTTTATCCTTTTGGATACATTCAAAGTGGGTAAAATATTTTTGATTGAGTATCGCAAAATTTTCTTCATTTATTTTGAGTTGAATATTTTGTCGATTTATTTTTGTCAAAAGTTTATCTTTTTGAGAGAGTTCATAACAGTTAACTCTATCTTGATTAAATGTATTAAAAGTGATAAATATTGCTATTATAAATGTTATCACTAAAGTCAAATATTTGAAAAGGAATTTGCTGAGTGTTTCAAGTTCTGGGAGTTTTTTTACAAGATGTTCAGTAGTTCCTACTCTTTCAACAATACACTTATCTTGAGCATTTTTGAGGTTTTCTTCTAAAAGATTTTTATAGAGTTCCTCATATTTTGAATCTATAATATAATACACTTTATCTATCTCTCCAGCACTAAGAAGCGTAATAAGATTTTTGGTGATAAGAACTGATTTTATAATATCATTGATTTTAAATGTTTCACTAAGTCTAAGGGAATAGATTGTTTTGTGATTGAAACAAATTGAATATTCAAAATCGTTCATATAGATGAGAAACTTCTCTTTTGGAAGATGAGTTTTTGAGACAATATTGAGGGAATAAAGAGTATCTTTTAAATTATCTTTAGAGACTATAGAAGAGTGTTCTTTAAAATCATGATATACAAATATTTTAATACCATCTTGAAGAGTTTCATTATTATTACTATTATAAAAACAGTCGGTTGTAATTAATCGAACCATAATTCTTTTCCATTTATAATTGAAAGAGCATCCTCTTTTGAGACAAAGCCAGCTTTATATTGTAACATTGTTCCCTCTTCGAGTGTTATGTATTCAGCAGGGTCTTCAAAGTCTCCACCACCTGAGAGTTTGAATCTTATCACTTCAACAACAGGAACTCGATTTTTGAAACCTGTATTATTACATTGTTCACAACCATTCTTTTTATAACCACCCTCATCATCACTTAATTTACAATTTGAACACAGTTTCCGAACTAATTTTTGAGCCACAATCCCTCTGAGTTCATCGACGATATCCCCTTTTTGAATTCCAAGTGAACTTATCATCCGTGAAACGGTTCCTCTTGCTGAGTTTGTATGCATTGTTGAAAATACAAGTTGCCCAAGATTGGCAGCATTGACTAATTGAAAAGCTGTTTGGGGTTCTCTTGTCTCTCCTATAAGGATGATGTTTGAATCTTGTCGTAAAATATCAACAACAGCTTGTGGGTAACTGTATTGATGCTCTAGGGAAGCAGATTCGTGTTCTGATAAATCTATCTGAAAAAAAGCATCATCGACATACTCGACAGGATTTTCAATCGTCACTATATATTTTCTTTTTTGAGCAAGTTGTTTGAGTAAAGCATACATCAAATGTGTTTTACCAGAACCAACTTGCCCTGTAATAAGTACCATTCCATTGTCAAATTTTATTAAATTTTCTAAAACTTCCACAACAGGCAAAGGATAATTAAGCTCTTTTAAATCAGAAGAAACGACCATCTTTCCACCAATAAGTCGTAAAGTGACTGTAAAATTAAGTTTTGAATTAATCACCCCAAGTCGAAATTTTACCTCTTTATGTCCATCAAGATAACTGATAATCCCATTTATTGAGTCAAAGTCAGAATCTTCTTGATTAGCTAAGGTAACCAATTTTCGTTTGAGTATCTTTGCGGTTGTAATTTTCATAGTTCCAATATCGATTTTTACCCCATCTATTCTAAACCAAACAAAAGCTGATTGATTCATTTTCTGGATATGAATATCAGAAGCACCCATTAAAATAGCTTGTGAAAGTATTTTATTGAGATACTCGTCAATATAATCATCATCTTCTTTTGTATTGATTTCATCAAGGGAGATATCATTTATTTTTGTAAATATTTCCGATAAAAGATTTGTCCCAAGAATAATTATTTTCATAAAATAAAATTGATTTAGAACTTTAAAATTTGTATTTGCAATATCTCTAATTGCTAAAATTTTATTTTTTGTTCTTTTATCTTCAAGTGGCAAAACATGATTTTTAATGCAAAGATGAAGTTTTTCTTCATCAAGTTTTTCTATAATTGTGAGATAATTTTCACTCAAATCATTGTATGAATCATAATATTCATACCCTAAACTTTGTACAAATTGGCTATAAAGTTGCTCATTTGCTATAAGATTTGAATAACCATCTTTGAGTCCATACTTTTTATTTATAACTTCATTGATGATTGGGATTAGAGACTCTTCTTCATATGCAAGCATAATTTTTCCTAACTATAAAGTAACTTGAAAGTAAAAGAACTTACAAGTAAATTTATCATATCAGAACCAATAACAATTACAAAAACAAAAGCTATCAGCCAAAAGATAAGATACCATTGGAGAGTTATATATTCAATACTTTTTTCATACATCATCACCGATGTTTTTTCTAAACCATTTATGATATCAAGGTAACTTGTTTGATTTAATTCTGAAATCTTTACATCAATAGTCAACAGTGGTGGAAAATTGTATTTTTCAAATACAAGATAGATTGGTTTTCCAGCTTTGATAGTTTTGGATAAATCATCAAAAAAACTTCGTAAACCTACTTGACCATAATCTTTAGCTAAAACTTCAGCGATATTGTGAAGCGGTATCCCAACTTTAAGCATCTCATAGATTATTTTAAATGCAAATCTTCCATCACTATAGACTTGTGTTTTTAAAACTTTATAAAGCCAAGCTGGTTTGTATTGATGGGAATAAAGATACCCAACTAAAATAAACAGAGTAATCATACTAAAAAGAAACAATCCACCATATGCAAATGTGAAGTTGAAATAGGGGGGAAGATTGATAAATTCATGAATAAGTGGATTGACTTTCCCCATAGTTGTTAGTTCTCGTTCTAAAATATCAAGATAAAGTATCAATCCATAAAAAGTAAGAATAACCACAATAAGAGGGATAAATATTGGATAGACCATATTTATAATCAAACTTGAATTTGATTTTTTAAGGGATCGTATGAGGTTTAAACCATCTAGTGTACTTATACTATGTTTGACAAGCCCATATTGGAAAGAGTTTATCATCTTTTGTTCAAATAAAATCTCTTCAAGTTTTAATTTTCCAGATTCGAGAGCATCTATAACATTTTTGAGTTTCTTTTTGAGTGCTGATGAGGATGGAATTTGCTCTTGATATAACTCAAGAGCTTGTTTTGTATTGGAACCATTTTCTAGTTTTGTGATAAGGTAATCAAACAAAAACTCTTCATAAGGGTCACTAAAGAGAAGCATTAAAAACCTTTAAGACTTTTTAATGTGACAGCATACACTATCTCTCTTCTGACATAAGTTTTTGAATCAGTCCCCCCAATAGCAAAAGAATCTATCGGTAAAATACCAGTATAATCTTTGGCATCATCGTGGACAATGATAGAACCAACAATCACACTCTCCCCAAGATTTATCTCTTTTGAAATATTGTAACTTTGGTCTTTGTATTCTGGAAGTTGTATTGTTGATGTTTCAAAAGTGGCATTGTTGAACTTTATAAATTTTTTGATGCTAGGAGAGATATTTAAAAAGATTTTATCTCTACTTATTTTTGCAACAGCAGTGATTGAAGTCCCATCTTTAATAGTATTGACTACAACACTTGTACTAACACTATTATTTTCACTTACTGTTTTATTAAGTTGAGAGATATAGTCTGTATTTTGACTAAGAGATTGGACAGTTGGGATATTGTTTTTCAAAACTATAAGGTTTTTGCTGTAATTTAAAAGATAACCAATTTGATTGTTGGCAATAGCAGTTAAACTTGTCAGTTTACTAAAACTCAAACTTCCCTCAGCAGTGATATTAGGAGAATTACTACTTATTGTCCCCGTTGTTGTTCCCCCTTTTTCATCTTTTCCTGTCGCTACAAGTGAAGCGATACCGTATATTTGATTTTTGTTCAAAATAAGTTCAATTCTTTCAAACTCTATAACAGCTTCTTTAGAAAAACTCTCTTCATATGCTTTTGTAATATTTCTAACCGCTTCTTCTGTTGCTTTTGTTGATTTTAGATAAATAAGTCCACTTGATTTATCAATGTGAAAAGAGGAAGTTGTGTCATTTTTGATGATATTTGTGAGAATCTGATTTAACTCATCATAGAGATAAAGTGATGATTGATTTTCAACTTTATTTTCCCCTGAAAGTTCTTGTGAAGAGGTTGTATTGGATGTTTTAAGATTGAGCATTGGGATATTGAGTTCGATAACAACATCTTTATATTTTGAGAGGTGGATTTTTTTTTCATTGTAATCGATATCGACATAAAAGTTTTTATTGTTTGCTAAAGTATCAATAGCATCGAGGAGATTATCTGTTTTTATCGAGATCATATCTTCTTTGAAATCTTTTAAATCAGAGATATATTTATCGATAGATATTTCAAATCCAGAGCTTGAAGTGATAAGTTTACTGAGCTCTTGTATCGTAATATCCCCTTCAAGTATAAATGGAATTTTTGAAAAAAATATTTTTTTGCTTTCACTTTTATCTACTAAACTTACTAAACTTAAAGAATCGGTTCTTTCTATCACAAAAACTTTTCCTAAAACAACAGCAAGATAATCATTGAGTTGTTTGAGAGAGCTTATTTTGATTCTACTTTTTGGGATAAGAAAGTCACCTGTTTTTAAAAAATAATAATTCCCATCGATAAGCTCGAGCTCTTTTAAAACTGAGCTGAGTGCTTTATCTTCCAAAATATTTACATAAGTTTTTTTTGGGTCAGCTTGATTGATAATCGACTCAGAATAAGAATCTTTGATTTTTTCATAAACCTTACTGTTTATATTTTTCTTCCCTTTTTCGTCCATTTGTTCATTGAAAGTTTTAGAAGTACAACTAACAAGAAAAAGAAGTGAGCAAAATGATAAAACAGTAGGTTTGATGAATTTATTCATAGTGATACCTTATAGCTTTCCAGCTTTAATATCTTTAAAATAGATAGTAAACTTTCCATCAGTATCAGTTCCTGTATGGGTTCCTGTCGTACCAGAAACTACCCCGTCAGCATCAAAAGTTGTTTTATCTGTTACTGTAGTAGCATTTCTATCAATGTAAGCGATTGAAGCTAAATCTGTTGCAAGTTGAGCTTCTAAAAATCCAGCTTGGTCAGCTAAACCATTTGCAATACTTACTAGGATTCCTGGTTTATCTGTCGTTGCAGCTGCTGTTGGAGCAACTAAAGATATCTCCACATCACCTGCTGTAGTTGTTGTATCTCCACCAAAAGAGATAGCTTTATAGGCATTGAAAGTATCATCACCTGCAGTATTTCTTGTGTCCACAGAGTTCGTGAGTTGGTCGTTTATAAGTTTGTCAAAATAACCTAATGTTGCTAAACCTTCTAGTGTATGCGCTTTGTTTGTATCTGTTCCAGTTACAATTTCAAGATGACCACTTTCATTTGCTAAATTAACACCACTTTTGATATTGTTTATCTCTGTAACAATAACTGATTTTTTCGCTACTGCAGTTATTTTATCTCCTGTACCACCAAATGTTTGAAACATGTAAATCATAGCAACCACTACAATTATTATCATGGCAATGAGTTGAGGCATCTTTTTTCCTTTATTATTTATATACTGTACATCCTATAATTCCATCGGTTTTTGTTCCATTGACACTGATAAAATTTGTATTGACTCCATCGTAAGTATTGATGAAAGTATTAAAATCTCCAAAAAGAAGTTTTTCACACAATTTAGTTCCCACAAACATCTCAGCAAAAGCAGGCTTCTCCATCAGTGTTTTGTTTGAACTCATATCAATCATCAATTTATACGATGTTGAGTCACTCATATTTGGTATGAGATGCCAAACAATATCGCTCCCATTGAACTTCATAGTTGAACCAAATGAAGTTCCAAAAATTATAGAATTGCTCAATAAATAGTGTCCTGAGTTTAGGACTTGAAAATTTATAATAGTTAAATTTTCACCAACACTTAAATACGCATCAACAAAACTATCAACTTTACTAACCATAACTTTTAGTTGGGTTAGTTCATTTTGAATACTAGTTGTATTGACTTCATATCTTGAAATAAGGATAAATAAAGAAGCAATAATAGTAATAATAATACTTATAATATACGCCATATACAAATCCTAATCCAAACAATCGATTCTAATCATATCATATATTCAAAAAAACTCTAATAAGATTATTACAAGGTATTGACTAAATAGATATATAATAGCCTCAATAAGAAAATGTTTAGGTATTTATAGTCGTGACCCTTATCCGAGAAGACAAAATTAACTTAATTTCTATTTTTTATTACCCTTAATAACCTGATAAGCTTGGTTTATCTCTTGTGTTTTAGCTGTTGCTTTTTCCATATAAGCTTCATCTTTATTTTGTGAGCTTATTATATCAGGATGATATTTGTGGATTAGTTTTCTATATGCTTTTTTGATAGTGTCGATATCATCCGTTTCTTTTACCCCTAAAATCTCATAAGCTTCTTTAGAACTCATAGTTTGTTGTTTATTTTTCATCATATTTTCAAATTTAGTTACAATCTCATCATATACAGAATCAGGGATATTTAACTCTTGCATAATTTCACGCAAAACTATCTCTTCTTCTGTACTAATTCCACTATCAATAAAAGCTAATTGAATCAAAAAACCTACAAACTGTTTTTTCTTGAGATTACTCCTACCAAGTAGTGTATTTAGAGTTTGTGCTATTTGTTTTGTATCATCATCTTGTTCTTTTTCTTCATTGAAAATCTCTTTCATGATAGCTCTTGTTTTCTCTTTTTCATCAAAGATTTTAGAGATATCATCAAACATCATTCCGATGAGTTGTGCTTCTAACTCTTGAACTCTTCCATCAGCTTTTGCCACTTTTGCTACAAGTGCAACAAAAAGACCTAGCTCACTTTTTCTAAATAACTCTTTTGAACTTGATAATTTATTTAACTTTCTTCTAGCATAAAATTTATATATTTTAAATAGCATATAGAAAGAGGTAATAATTGAAAGTGTTATTAAAAAGTTTGCAATAAACGAGTAATAAAATATCACTAAACATATTGCTATAAATATCCATTTTTTTAATTTCATAATTGTATCCATTTCGTTAGGTCTTTTTTATGACCGCTTATTTTTGTATCAGTAGATTATATCGTTATTGGGCTTTTGAATGAAACTCCTGTATATTAAAAGCTACTTTCTCCACAAGTCTTCTTCTTGCTTCAAAACTTGTCCAACCAATATGAGGAGTAAGTAAAAGCTTTTCTTTATTTTTTACTTTTAGGAGGGGATTATTGTTTTCTATTGGTTCAATAGAGACAACATCAATACCACAATAGATCTCTTTTTCATCTATAATTTTTGCTAAATCTGCTTCATTTATGATGCCACCTCGTCCAAGATTAAGTAAAATTGCGCCCTCTTTGATATGGTTCATATTTTCATAATGTAATAAATTTTTTGTATTTTCATTTAAAGGGGAATGGATAGAGATGATATCACTTGTACTTAAAAGTTCATCAAGCTCAACTCTTTTGTACTCATCATTTGCGTTTTGTCCACTTGTTGAGTAGTACACTACCTCACAGTCAAAAGCTTTAGCTTTTTCTGCAAAATTTCTTCCAATCTCACCAAGCCCTATAATTCCAACTCTTTTCCCATCTAGTTCAAAAAATGGAATATCTAGATGTGTAAAAATGGGTGATTTTTCCCAATTTCCATTATCTACATACGATTTATAATAGTCAAGTTTAGAAACAAAGTGAAAAATCATCGAAAATGCAACCTGCACTACACTTGAAGTTGAATATCCTGCTACATTTTTTACAGCAATGTTTTTTTCTTTTGCATAGGCTAAATCAACATTATTCATTCCAGTTGCTGTGATACAAATAAGTTTGAGATGGGAGTTTTCAAGCTCATCTTTACCAAGAATTACTTTGTTTGTAAGGACAATATCGACATTTTGTATTCTTTGCTTAATATCCTCTTTTTTTGTTATATCATAAGATATTACCTCTCCATATTTTTCAAAAATTGATACATCCATGTCATAACCAAGTGTTGCTCTATCTAAAATGACTATTTTCAAGATTTTTCCTTTATTTATTTATCATCAATACAAAATGAATTGAGCTTATGATTATACCAATTACAGCGCTTAATTTTAATGACGATTTTTATAAATTTTGGAAAAATACGACAAAGAATTTTAAATTTAGCTTCAAGCCTAACTTTGAACTACTTTTAGTATAAGATGGTATCATTAACTTATGTTTACTAATCATCTATTCATCCATCGCCTCTCTATTCTTACTATTGGTGTATTTGCTTTTCTTTTAGGGTATATCTCCTTTGAAGGTTTTATCTTCACAAAAGATCACAAAATTGGTATCAATGGAGAGATATACACCAATAGAGTTTCCACAAAACCTTATATCAAAGAGCTATCAAATCAACTTATAGAAGAGTGTCAAAGTGATCTTTGTCGAGTTCAGAAAATACTTGATTATGTTACAAATATTGAATATAAAATAAACCCAACAATCGCAAAATCCCCAAAAGATTCTATTGAACTTGGATATGGGGATTGTGATGATAAAACGAATCTATTAGCATCATTATTGAAAGTGCAAAGGTATGAGGTATTGTTTGTAACAGTTCTAAAGCATATTTTTACACTGATTTCTTTAGATGATAGGAAACTATCTCATCTAAAAGGGCTCTATTTGGATGGTAAAAAGTATTATATTTTAGAATCAACTGCTAAAAATTCTCAAATTGGATTTCCATTACAATACAAAATCGAAGATATCGAAGTTATCATTGAGCCTTTTGAGAATCAAAAGCTTACATTTAAAATGATGGAATATAAGAGATGAGGAAGAAAGAGATATGTGTGGAAAGAGTAGGGGGGAGTTATGTTGGAGATTGTTCAGAAAATAAAAGAGTAAAGCAATACTATTAAGTTCCTTATAAAGGAATAAAATATATAATTCTCTCATGAATGTGATAAGCAGAAGAACTTTAGTCGAATTTTATGAGAAACATCCACAAGCAAAAACGCCACTAGAAGTGTGGCATATGGATACAAGAAAAGCTGATTGGAAAACACCAGAAGATATTAAAAAGATATATAACAGTGCTTCTTTTTTAGAAGATAATAGGGTAGTTTTTAATATCAAAGGGAACGATTATAGATTGATTGTTCATATAGATTATTTGCGAAAGATAGTGAGAGTTAAGTTTATTGGCACTCACAGTGGATATGATAAAATAAATGCAAAGGAGATATAACAATGATATTAAAACCTATTAACAACGAAATAGAATATGATGAAGCACTTGCAAGAGTAGATGAGCTTATGGATTTAAATCCAGAGATGGGTACAAATGAAAGCAATAAGCTTGAAGTTTTAGTTTTACTTATTGAAAAATATGAAGAGTTAAATTGGGTTATTTCAATTCCAGATCCAATTGAAGCGATTAAGTATCGTATGGAACAAATGAATCTAAAACAAAAAGATTTAATCCCTTATGTGGGAAATAAAAGTAAAGTTTCTGAAGTTTTAAATAGAAAAATAGCTTTATCTTTGACAATGATTAGAAATTTATCTCATGGTTTACATATTCCATTGGAAATATTGGTGCAGCCATTTAGTGTAAGAAACTAAAGGTGGTATAAAATTAGCAAATAGTGCAATTCTATGATATTTAAAAAGAAGAATATCTATTTAAAAATGGGTCTTAACCCTACAAATACACTTATTTGAAAATCTAGGTTTTCAAGAGTAAAAATATCAAATGGAAAAACCCTAGCAATTATCTATTTTAATCTTTTCAATAATCTCTTTAAATATAGGTAAGTTATATCTGATAACATCCTCTATAATATTATCATCAGTGCTATCATAATCATGAGCAATATAGTTTCTCACGGCACTTATCCCTTTTAAATCATTACTTGAAAAACATTCAAGGATTTTAAATTCATTATCTTCTTTGAGTTTTGAAAATTGTTCAGCGATTCTAACAATATTCATTCTAATAGCGGGTTTGATGATTTTATCTTCAATAGCTTGTGTGATTTTTATCTCTTTACTTTCAAGTATGAAATTTATATTATCGATAGATTCTATTATTTTATCAAGTTTATTTATAGCACTAGACATAGATAATATCACTTAAAATAGATTTATTATTATCTGGTACAAAATCAATCTTTGTGTTAAAAGTTTGTTGCAGTTCTTCTTTTATATCATCAATTCGTAAAATCTTTGAAAAACCATCTTTATAATTTTTAGAAAATCTATCATAATCAAGTTTGTATGCAATATCAATATCACTAAAAGTACTTTGAGTTTCTTTTGCATAGCTACCAAATAGCCCAACTAAAATTAAACCCTCCTTTTCATAGGTTGGTTTTAGTTCTTTTAATTTTGATAGTATCTCTTTTTGTTCTAACACAGTTTGACCTTTTTGAATTGATAAATAATTATACATTAGAAATTTGGATTTGTTGATTAATTAGACAATTTCTGATTAATTGCGATAAGTGTGAATCTTTTACTTTGAGACATTTAATTGAGAATTGGTATATGTTATTAAAACAATTTGATTTATCTTTTCAAAATGTGTTGCCATAGCTTGTTTTTTTAATTCAATAGCTTTCTTTGAAGCTTCTTTCATCAATAAGTTTAATTTTATAATTTCTGTTTCTTTATCATCTTTTTCTACCATTTAGTTCTCCTGAAAATCATTTTTTTACAAAGTTTTGTTTATCTCATTTTCAAGGTTTTTTAGAGTAATAATTATCTCATCAAACGATAATTTTTTATCAAATATCATATTTTGCATGGCTTGATAGTCTTTTCTAAGAGCATCAAGTCGAAACTCTGGTGGCAAAAGTTTTAGTGTTCCTATTCTAGCTTCTTCATATTTTGCCCAAGTTCTAGGATAAAACTTTTGTTTAAAATCAACCACATTTTTAAGTAGCTCCAAATCAGCTAGTGATTCATCTTTTACATTGTCTCCAGCCATCATTGCTAAGTCATAATAGTGTCTTGAATATCTTATAGGCATAGGTGATTCACGAGGTCTATTTGCTTCGTGGTGTAATATAGTAGCCTTTCCCCAAAATGTTCTTTTGGCAACTATGGTATTTACACTGCATTTTGCTCTTTCAAAAATCTGTGGAAATTTTTGAGCAGCAAATGATGATATTTCAAAACTATCAGATGGTAACCATGAAGCTAGTGGACCAATTTCAAGTAGAATTTCAGGTCTTAGATAACTATCGTCAAATGCATTTGGATATCTTACATTTATAGAAAATCCATCATCAGCTATATTACAAGTGCAAAGTGGTAATAAAATTTGCGAAATGATTGGTAACAACTCATTTTTGATATAGATTTTTGCATTTTCATTTATCT
The DNA here is from genome assembly GCA_945883785.1 of Helicobacter pylori PMSS1. Lineage (GTDB taxonomy): Bacteria > Campylobacterota > Campylobacteria > Campylobacterales > Arcobacteraceae > CAIJNA01. The sequence goes on along the minus strand of CAMCYD010000009.1, from coordinate 16,803 downwards.
CTTCGTTAAATTTCACTTGCTTGTTTTTTGAGGTCAGCTCTTGTAATGGATTTTCTTTTGTTACCAATCTCCAATCCAAAATAAGATCTATATCTTCAGAAAATCTTCCAATAAGGTTAAATACTTTTGAAAGACTTGTTCCACCTTTAAACATTAGGATTTTATTTAATCTCTCATCTTCAAATATTTTACCCAAAGTCCACACAACCCAAAAATCTTTTTCAACTATTGCATTTGTAGTGTTCATAAGAGTAGCAGTTTCACCAAATAGCTCTTTTCTTTGTTATTTTGATAAATTTGCTACTTTATTCATGGCTATTATCCTTACAAACTTGCTTGATAATCTCATATACCCATACAGTTGTACTTTGTGTATCTTTTAAGATTTTTTCAACCATTTTAGGCTCTATCTGCTCTTTGATTTTTTCTATAATTTCATCTGTAATATGCTCTTTACCTAAAGATTTTAAAGCCTGTACGATAAGAGAACTCTCTTTATATTTAAAACCAATATCTTTTAAAACTGATTTTTTAAACTCTATTACTACATCGTTAAATAGTTTATAGCTTTTATTTGGTCCATCACTTAGATAAATATATTTTGCTTGTATTTGAGTAGAGAGATTTAAAATGTTTAAAGCACTTTCACCTGAAACTTCTATCCTCCAGTTAAATTTACTCGCAATTGCTCGGGCAACTTGCTCGATATCTGGACTTAACTCTTTTTTGAGAAGCTCACTATATTTTGGATAGTCATAAATTCCTCTTGATACTCTTCTAATTTTTTTCTCTTTGACTAAATCAGACAATACATTATCTATTTGTTGCCGTTCAAATTTTTTTATCAAATCATTTGATGAAAATGCCCAACCCCTACCATGTCCAGAGATAAAATAAAATACACTATCATATAGCTTCAAGACTATTTCCTTTAAAATAAATTTCTAGAAAAAAGTATATCTATTTCTAGATTTTAGTAAGCTTTATGAATTGAAAATTAGTGATATAGCGTTTAAATTTTTGTTTGCAAAAAATCTTTGTGTTGTTGCATTAGACATCTAATTGAGTCTTTCTAAAAATTTTTATATATGTTATTTTCCTTGTTACAGCATGAAAATAGTTATAATTAAATGACCATTATATTGTTCTAAAATATAATATAAAATAGTTTGATTAAATACTAATAATATTGTATAATTTAATCAATAATAAACATTTATATATTTTAATAGGAAAATTTATGACAATCGGCTACATTAGGGTATCAACTGATACCCAAAACCTAAATAACCAAAAACATAAAATATTGGAATATGCTCAAACTCACAAGCTCATGATAGATGAGTTTGTGGAAATGGAAATATCTTCAAAATCTGACATCAAAAAAAGAAAAATTGAAGAGATTTTTGAAAAACTCCAAAAAGATGATATTTTGATATGCACTGAACTTTCAAGACTTGGAAGAAATATGCTTGAGATATTAAATCTGATAGAACGATTTAATGATGTTGGGATTAAACTTATTTTTGTAAATCAACCAGAACTTTCTACAAATCAAAATAATGCTCTTGGAAGTTTATTATTGGCAATTTATGGATATTTTGCTCAGACCGAGCGAGAAATCATTAGTGAACGAACCAAGCAAGGTTTAGCTGCTGCTAAAGCTCAAGGGAAACAACTAGGACGACCAGTTGGTGCAAAAGCAAAAGTAAGAGTTTTAGATTCATATAACTTAGAGATCCTGGAATATTTAAAAATGAATCTATCTCAAGCAAGTATTTTGAAGATTATCAATAGTAAGCTAGAGAAACCTGTTACAATTACAAGTTTGAGGTATCATATTGAGCATACGCAAGAGCTCAAGAAAGTTAAAATGTGAAAAAATTATTGGTTTTCAGGCTATCTTATATATAATGTACATTAAATAAATAGTTACATGGCAGAGGTAATAAAAAACTATAAAGGATGATTTAAAAGTGTCAAAGTTTACAGAAGAAGAGCTATCAAAATGGACAAAACCCCCAAGTGACACAGAAGAATCCAAAGTTAAGAATGCAATAAGAATGGTCAAAGAGGCTATAAATAATGATAATAAATTAAAAGCTAAATCTATTGAAGTTTTTGCTCAAGGTTCATATGCAAATAATACAAATGTCAGACTCAATAGTGATATTGATATAAATGTTAGATATACAGGTGCTTTTTATTATGATTTACCAAAAGGTAAAGAAGAAAAAGATTTTGGTTTCAATAGTCCATCTAAATATTCATATGAAGAATTTAAAGACGATGTGGAAAAAGCACTTATTTCTAAATTTGGTCATGGCAGAATAGATAGACGAGATAAATGTATTAATATAGAAGAAAATAGTTATATTGTAGAAACTGATGTCGTTCCAACATGGAACTTTAGAAGGTATAAAATAGATGGTGACTATATTTTAGGTGCAAAATTCTTTTCTGATTCTAATAGTGAAATCACAAACTATCCAAAACAACATATAGATAATGGGATCAACAAAAATATACAAACATCACGCAAGTTTAAAAGGCTCACAAGATTACACAGAAAACTCAGGTATAAAATGATTGAGGATGGAAAAGTAGTCAATGAAAATATTACATCGTTTTTATTAGAGTGCTTAGTATGGAATGTCCCTAACGACATTATTAATGGAGATGAACAGTGGAATGATTTATTGAGAAAATCAATTGTTTATATATATGACAATACTAAAAATAAAAAAGATTGTAGTGAATGGGGTGAAGTGTCGGAATTATTGTACTTGTTTAGAGATAGTAGAAAATGGACTTATGAAGATGTTAATAAATATATGGTTCAACTTTGGAATTATTTGGAGTATCAATAATGATTGAAAAACTACATGAGATTCTAGTGGAGCTTTATAATAAAGCAAATAAACAATTTACGGGGCTTGGATTACTAATATGTGATGATATTAGTAGTGTTCCTGTCAGTTCTTTATATGATACTGAGGCAATAATTTCTGGGGAAAATTTACTTGACCAATTACTAGATTTATCTAATTATCAAAACTTACATCATGATGGTTTTCATATCTTATCCACAAATTTAAAAATAACACACTCGGCTCAATATTTTTATCCACAACCCCCCAAAGGATTTTTAATAAATGCAAATGATGGACATGGAGTGAGATATTTTGTTGCTAAAGTAGGCTCAACTTTACCAAATATTAAATATACTGCTATTGTTGGTGGTAAGTATGGAGTTTGTATTTTTAAAGATGGAAAAGAAATAAAGGTTGAAGATTATGATTAGTTTATATTCAATACCCAAGTTTATTACTTTGTTTTCAGGTCTTTACGCAGGAATAATAGTTCTTTTTTTTTCAGTATTAAATAGAGAGATTAGTGTTCTAAGTGTTATAAAGTATACGGCAATTTTTGAATTAGTAGTTATATTTATATTAATGTTTGCATGGAAATGGATTTGGGATATTCTCCCAGTATTAAATAATTGGATCTTTCCAAATATCAATGGAACTTGGGAAGTTGAAATACATTGGAATTGGACCCAACAAGATGGTATAATAAAAAGTGGTATGAAAAAAGGAAAGGTTTTCATCAAGCAAAATTTTTTAACTTTAAGTATGGAACTATTTACAGATGAGTCAGAATCGGAAACATTGGTTATTCAACCAAAAAAGAATGCCGAATCTGGAAGATTGAATTTTTATTACATTTACAGGAATACACCTAAAAACAATGGAAGTAATAAACTGCTACCTCATATTGGTACTGCTATATTAAAAATTTCTCCACATACTAATACTATTTTAGAAGGCAATTATTTTACAGACAGAAATACACAAGGTATTTTAAAATTTATAAAAGAAGAAAACACATAACAAAACTTAGCAGTGAATGCATAGCGCCACTGAAGTTAAATGTTACTAAAGGAAATACAATATGAGTTTAAAATACTGGGAATATTTTCTTAGTCTTGAAGATGACTTGGAAAAATGTACGAAATACATTGAATTTGATGTTAGAAATTATAATACTTTTTCAATCGAGCTTGCTAAGATTATAATCTCTGCATCAGCAGAGTTTGAAAATGTTTCGAAAGATTTATGTAAATTAATAGATCCGACTTCAAGTCCAAATAACATTGTCGATATTCATCCAATCTTACTTCAAGAATTTCCAAACTTTTGTAATATTGAAATTAGCATCCCAAGATATAAACTACAATTTAAACCTTGGGAGCAATGGACGTCCAGTCTACGACCTGATTGGTGGGTAAATGGATACAATAAGATAAAACATTCACGGGATACTTGTTTTCATTTGGCAAATCTCGAGAATGCAATCTATTCAATGGGAGCACTTTTCAGTGGCATCCTATATTTTCATGAAAAATTATCGGGAGGTATCCATGTTGATTATTCACGTTCACCTTCTCTTTTTGATATTATCGAAGAACCAACAAGTATACAAACTGGTGGTATTTCTCTTTACTATCAACTTCCGTAATGAATGCTAGTAAACCAGTTGAGCTAATAAATTACCCAGCTGGCAATTTATTAGCTTATTTTAAACATTATACAAAGGAAAATAATAATGAGTCTTGGAATTATAGAACAATTAACACATAGTACCGTTAGAATTGAAACAATATTATTAAATGGAAACATATCAACAGGTACAGGGTTTTACATGAATTTCTTACAAAAAGATGATTCTCAAGTTCCTGTTATTATTACAAATAAACATGTTGTTGCTAATGCAACAGTTGGAAAATTCACTGTAACACTTGCAGATGATAAAGGATTACCAGACATAGGTAATCATCAACTTTTTCAAATAGCTGATTTTGAAAAACAATGTATTAAACATCCTGATTCAGATGTAGATCTAGTCGCGTTTCCAATAGGACCACTACTTAATCAACTTAAAGCAGCAAATGTACAATTATTTTATGTGCCACTTCATATAGATTTAATACCTAAAGATCATGAAAGAGAAAACTTATCTTCAATGGAAGATATTGTAATGATTGGTTATCCAAATGGAATATGGGATGCTAAAAATAATTTTCCTGTAATACGAAAAGGAATAACAGCCACTCATTCAAATATAGATTGGAATGGTAAAACAGAATTTTTGACAGATATTGCAAGTTTTCCAGGTTCAAGTGGTTCACCTGTATTTCTTGCTAATATCGGTGGCTATATGGATAATAAAGGGAATACATTTATGGGTTCACATAGAATAAGACTATTAGGTATTCATTATGCAGGCGCAATGCATACTGCCACTGGTGAAATAAAAATTATTACAGCACCAACGTCTAATATACCTTTACCTATTACCCAAATACCAAACAATATTGGTGTGGCAATAAATTCAAAAAAACTATTAGAATTGGAAGAAGAAGTTGCAAAACACGTATAACAAAACTTTGGAGAGAAATAGCTGACCGCTATAATAATTTGTTGAACTATAATGTAGAATTCAAATTTCTCCCTGTCCAGCCTCTTAAGTTACTTGAGTATAATCTTTGTTAGCATTTTTAAAATCAGGCTTCAATTTATGAATATGATTTTCCTAGTGATATCAATATGTTGATGTCCTAATTGTTGTATCAAGCAAAATTCATCATTCATACAAAATTCTAGCATCAAACTTTTGAATGTGTATTTTGTTTTATAAAATCTATTTTAAATCGATACTTTAAAAAGTTTTCACGAAATTCAGTATATCTATATTTGGTATAGCTAGAAATAGGCTAGATGAATTAGAATTTTTATCCATTCTGTAAAGCCTTTCTCATACAGTAAATCAAGATATTATCGGCTTTTGTACCTGTAAATAATTCAAATGCTAAAACACCTTGATAGAGAAGCATATCTTCTCAATCTATTTATAATTATTATCCACATCTTTTTCTCAAAACTTATCAAACATACTCTAAAACGAGAATCAGTTTTAAGAATAGTTTTTGAGAAAGTTGGAAGCACTATTTTTAGGGAAGCTAAAAATTGATAGAATACCATCTCAAAAACCACCGTTTTTGAGAAAAATACAGTTGTAGCTGAAATCTGGCTGAAATTTTCCCTCGACGCGGAACTGGGGATGTTTTATTCTGACTCTCGTCCCCTTTTTCCCCTTTTTCACCCACTTTTCTTCGAAAATGTGAAAAAATTATGCCGCTAATTGTATCATTTCATTCTCCGCCATCAGTCGTGCTACCTCGGCTTGTTTTTCTTCGAGCTGTTGTTTTAAGATTGAGTCTTCTTTTTCGTCATGCTTGTTTGACATTTGCTTTTGAATATTTGTTACAACATCCATAATTGAGTTGAGATGTTTTTGATGTTCAAGGAATTGCTCTTGGAACTTTCTATTTTCTGCTTCTGTTTTTTCTATTTTTTCTCTTTGTAGTTCTTCTTGGTTGAACAGATCAAGTTCAGGTTTAGTTTGGATTTGTTTTGGAGTTTGTCCTTTACTTTCAGTGTTATTTTTTGAAGTAGTGAATCTTTTTTTTGAATCTTTATTTGTGTCAATTGATGATTGGGATTTTGTATTTTCTTCTTCTAATTTCTCTTCTTGATTTGTTGAACTTTCTACTTCAACTTTGTTATCTTCTTTTTGAATTTCATCTTGATCATTGTTTGATTCTGGGAGGGTTGTGATGTTAGAAAAATTATCGAGCATAGATGGCTCAATATTTTCTTTTTTCTCTTGTGATTTTTGCAGAGGTTCCACATCGATAGTTATATTTTTTTCATGGTGATGGTTCAGTTCATTTTCGTATTTTGAAATTACAAGTTCAGTCATAGTATTGTGCATACTTTCAACTTTTTGTAACAGTGCCTCATTGGGAGTATTTATTTTATCTTTAATTTCAAGTGGCACATAATCAGAATGAACAATCATAGAGTCTTTGATGGTGATAGTTTTTCCATCTGAAATATTTTGAACTTTCTTGGTTCCATCTGAATTTTTAGTGATTTTAAATTGCTCTACTTTTTTTTCTTCCACAGCTTCTGGAGCTTTTGAGAACATGTTATGAGTTTGTTCTTTTTCGTATGTTTCTGGATCGAAGAAAAGTTTCTTTTCATTCTCGTTATAGGCAAAATTATTTAACTGTACTGTACCATCCTCGCTGATAACATTACGACGATTGAAATGTCGCAAAAGAAAGAATGCTTGATCGAATGGAACTTTAACAGAAGTGACTCCATCTTTAGTGAACCTATCATTTATTTTTTTCATTTCTATTTTGAAATTTTCTTCTCGCTGTTCCCTTCGTAAATTTTCTAATGCTTTGAAAATTTTTGTGTCGCTGTCTCGCGAAATAATTTTATGTTCAAGGAGTAAAATTGTCAAAAGTGGTTTCTCTGCTTTATGAAATCTTGAGAAAAATTCTTCGTAACTTTTGAGGTCAGTTGGGCTCATCTCTTTTTGTGTCGTTGGAGAATTTTTTGTTCGGGGTTTTTCAGTTTGGGGGTTGAGATATTTTGAAGCTTTGAGCAAGTCAATTTCTTTTTTCTTTTCTCGTTTTTTTTCTTTCTCATCGGCAACATAATTTTTCCAGATTTTGTATTGCTCGAGGTAAGTAATATCATCAGGTTTCATGAGTAAAAAAATGACAACTTTTGCGAACTGAAATAAAGAATAAAAAACAACAAACAACACTAAAATGGCAAGATAAACTTCCATCTTCACTCCTTTTTTTTAATTTTTTTGAGGCTTTTTCTAAAAAAGCTCATAAACCGCTCTTAAAAGCAAAATCCAAGCCAAGTCGATTCATTGCTCTAATTGTACCACGATTTTGATTTTTAGACCCGTTTCCGTTCGATTATGAATATAATGCGAACGGAATTTTGAGATAGATTTTAAAGTCGAAGAAAAATTAGGACTTTAATATCAAGAAATTCGGGGGTCAAAATGACTCAACATCAAACCCCCCACCAAAACCAAGAAAGATAAGAAAAACTTATTTCTACCTTTTTACCCCAAAATTCAGCGAACTTTTTTTTGGCCCAAATCGATTTTTTATCAAAAATATTTTAAAAATAATTAAAACTAATTAAAACTAATTAAAACTATTTAGAAGCTTCTAAATCGATTTAAATCTATTTAGTACAAAAAAAATTATTGAAAATTTGTAAATACAGTAATTTGGTCCATTACCATAAAATACTTCTTTTTCAACTTTTTATCAGCAAAATAAGTAGTAGCAGCTTTCCCAAATGCAACTTGTACTGCATTTGAAATATACCCGAACCTTATTAACTCATCAACAATCTGCTCACCAACTACTTTTTCAAGTCTCATTGCGTGAAAATTAATTGCTGTAAACTCTACAGTTGTTTTATCATTCTCAAAAATACTAGGTGTTCCGAACTTAACAAACGGCACACTTAGTTTGTTACTTGGAGTATTAATATATGTTAATCCAAGCACATTTTGCAGATAGTTGTAGTTTAGAAAAATAGCATTTGCTTTGTTACTTTTAATCTCTGGATTGATTGCAAAATCCTCGACCAATTGTCGCCCTGTTCCCTTGTAAAAATGTTCAGTATATTGACCCAAAGTTTGCACAAAAAAGTTGTGATCAAGCACTATATATTGTGTCCAAACCTTGTCATCGATATATGTGATAATTGGCATCATATCAATGTCTTTATTGTTAAATCTAATCTCATAACCGTTCAGCGCTTTAATCATGAAAACAAGAAACGCAGCAATTTTTGGAGGACTACTAAGCATAGTAATCACATCACCTGGATATTGATAACCAGCAAATTTTACTTTGAGGTCATCTGGTAGTTCTAGCTTATTATTTATGAAACTCATTTTTTACAATCTCCTTTTTTTTTAATTTTATTCGCTCTGTTTGAGTGGTTTTCAGCACTCTTATTTTCGTGCATACTAACCACTTTCTTAAGCATCCCAATGTGCAACGGTTGTAGCAGTAACACCCTCTTCATCTCCACCACTTTAAGCTCAAGTTCAGCAACTTTTTCATGACACAAAGTGACCTCTTGCGACATCTCTGAAGCAACACAAAACCCACTTTCGTCATCGCGCAAAATCTCTTCTGCTATGCTTATTGTTTGTATATCTTTTGTGAACACATCAAGCACTTCTGCTTTCATTTTATCACTTAGACAACCATCAATTAGAGAGAATCCAAGACCTCTCACTTTCTTACATAACCAGCTATCTTTTATCATCGTTGACCCCCCCCCTTTGTTTTACTTTTTTGAAACTACAAAAAGCATCAAAAAATGGAAAATGAACAAGAGAAAAAGCGATCTAAGATTTAAAAATTTATAGTCCAAAACATCAACTTGGAGATTAAAATCGAAAGACAAAAAATGCCTTTAGTCGTGATATTTGAAGAACAAAAGATACCCCCTCAAGTCACCTTTACATGTAGTGCCAAAGCTTCAAAAAGTGGTGAGACAAGAGATACTTTTTGCCTTTGCATCTATCTGTTTTGTAGAATAAATACGTCTATTGGAAAGGCTATATTGGAATGCATGAAAAGTTGTTTGAATTGATTAAATTGCGAGCTGTAAAATGTGTGAGCTAGAGCATTTTTTGAAGCAATAAAATGGGTCATGTGGATAAAGATTTCACACTCATTTCACTAACATCTTTCCACTTGTTTCACAATTATGTTTCCAATTTTTGAGGTAATAATGAAACGAATTTGGATTGTTTAGTTGGTGAATAAGTTTCAAGATATACACTACCTCCAAAATTATTTTGGAGTATATATGGAAACTAAAGATGAATAAACTCAAAGAGATTTTGAGAAATTAAAGCATGAAACAAATTGATAATTATCACATATCCTCTAAGCTGAATCCTCTATATTCACTCTCATATCCACCAAACTTATCTACTAATTTCAAAGATTTTTGTTTTAAAAGTTCAAGATCAATTTTTCTTTTACTCAGTTTCACTTCTATAAAAGTGAGTTGTTTTTGGGTTTCATTAAGAGCAACTATATCAATCTCATTTTGATTTCCTTTCTCCCAATAGGTACCTATTTGAGAATATTCACCTTTGATTTTTAAAAGTTCCACAAAATATTTTTCAAGAAATTTACCACTAAAAACTGAGAAATCTCTTTTAACAATCTCTTTTACATACTCATAATTTTCAATTTCTATGGCACTTTTGTATTTGTAGATAAAACGAAACCAAAAAGAGAAGTAGTTATCAATGATCTCATATTTAACAACTCTACCACCCTCTTTTGCAAGGATTGGTTTTATTTTCTTGATAAGTGTATATTCATTTTCGAGTCTATCAAGATATCCACCTATGTTTTTCCCTAGTATAGATTCTATATCGCTTCTTGATGTTTTACTTGAAGCGATAAGTGAAAGAATAGAAAAATAAGTGGTGTACTCTTTTCCAAATTCCTCTATCAAAAGATTTTTCCCCTCTTCTAAAAATAATGAAAACTCATCAAAGATCGTTTCTAGTTGCTCTTCAAATGTGAAAGCTTTTTTCTCTACAAAGAGTTCTACATATTTAGCAACTCCACCTGTTAAAATATAAAATGAAAGTAAATCTTGGTTTAAAAAGTTTGGATTGTAATCTGCTAGTATCTCTTTAAGTGTAACAACACTAAAAGGCTTGAGATGGATTTTATTATCAGCTCTACCAAATAAAGGCTCTTTTTTATCTTCAAAGATTCGTTTCATTAAGCTATAGATTGAACCACTGAGCACAAGGTTCATTTTTGATTTGTCTTTGTACTCATCCCAAATGTTTTGCATATCACTATAGATGGAGCTATTGATAGAGAGAAACTCTTGAAATTCATCAAGTACCAGTGTAAAATGAAGTGTGATGGAGAGTTGCATCAAATATTCAAATAGATTTTTAAAACTTCTAAATTCCCCTAATACTTTGATGTTGAGTTCTTTTGCAATGATTTCGACAAACTCTTCACATAACATCCGTTCATCTTTTTTTGAGATAAAGAGATAGACTTTTTGGGCAAATGCCTCTTTAATAAGTTTTGTTTTTCCAATCCTTCTTCGTCCAACAATGATTGTCATTTTTGATGTGATTTGCGATGATTGCTCAATTGCTCTTAAATGTTGGAGTTCTTTTTCTCTGTTATAAAATTTCATATTCACTCTTTATAGTAATTTTCGTTACGGTAATGTATATTACTATAATTATAATAATCTTTTTATTAGGTAACATATCTTATCAAACTAGCTCGTTTAATCCAGTTCCCGCTTAGTGCTAACCAGATTTTAAAATAACTAAAAAACTTATATATCTTGCGAACCTCAATTTTATAATACTTTGAACCACTTTTTTAAACCTTACTAATATTACATACTAGCTTAGTATGTAATATTGCGCATAAACCTCTTTTTATCCTTTCTTGCACTGTTTTATTTGCATTATTCAATTGTATAAGAACTTACCGCATCTGAAATTTCGTTTTTAAAAGTCCTCATTTACAAAATTTCTATTTTAATTCAATTCGCGAAATACCCTCTTCGAGTAAATAATTTATAGTTCAATTAATAAAAACTGTTCACTGAGACTTTCAAAAAAGGATAGAAAAATGGCAAATCTCAATAGCTCACGAATAAAAGCGATTCAAGTGCAAATCGCAAAGATCGAAGAGGATATTAAACGATACAATAATGATATAAGTGATATTCAGATGAATATCTCTACCAAAGCGCAGCAAATTAAAAACTATAAAGCTGAACTTGCAAAGCTCCAAACTGCTTCAAGTGATATCATCATCTCAGAACATGCTATTGTAAGATATATTGAGAGAGTTTTAAAAATTGATATGGAAAAACTTCATAAAGAGATAATTAGTGATGAATTTAAAAAAAGTGTCACAAAACTTGGAAATGGTACTTATACTCATAACAATCATTTTATTAAAGTTGTTGATAATGTAATTGTTACAGTTACGGCAAAAGAGGATGCTCAAACATCCAAACCTGTTAAACCTGTAAAGCCAAAAAAACAAACAAAAAAGCCCCATTTTTCTCAAAAAAATCCAAAAGATAAAAAACCAAAAAATATTTGGATAAATTTATGGATGATTATTGTGAAGATGGAGATAGCGATGAATTTGAGAATCTTTAAGTAGTATTTGAGAGCATATAGATATAATATTTTATTGGAAGACCCCCAAACTATAACAACTCACCCCACAAAAAGCCCCAACAAATGGGCTATACAACAATACCAATCTTAATATTTTAAAAAGTGATTCCTCTTTGCTCTTTAATTCACCATCGATTTTTCTATTGAATTTTTTAAGGTGTAAGTTTAATAGTAAAGATGCACTAAAAAGAGAAACTATCAGTTTTTCTTGTCCTTTAAATTCAAAATAAAAGAGATATTCAACTACAATTTCTACCATATAGGATAAAAAATAAACTATAACAAATGATAAACCACTAAAAAATAGGAAAATAGCAACTAAAATTAAAAATGATACTGAAAGAGCAATAATCTCTAAAGATAATCTTTTTAAATCCAATGGTTTATTTTCTCTCTAAATTTCTCATTTTCGACATAGTTGTGAGTTACCAATACAGATATCACAATTGGGATAATTGCTCCATAGGCTTCAATAAAAACCAAATATGCAGTAGCAATCCCATAAATTATCATCATATTTCTAACACATTTCATCGATACCTCTATTTTTTAGTATCTTGCACACTTCCAAATCATCAACATAGTTCCAAGCTCTTAGTAGTTCAAAATAAAAATCTGGTTTTACCACTATTGCTTGAAGTGTATCATTCTCCACGAGAGCTAGATTGGTTTGTAAAGATTGAAGTAACACTTTAGAATTCTCTTTGAAACTTTTCAATTCAACTACATCTTTTCCTTGAAATGGAAACCCTTCATAAAAATCTCGATTCAAATAGGCTAAGTGTTTTTCAATTTGTTCTGGCGTCATTAATCTCTCCTTTGTTTATAAGCTCTTCATTTTGTTGATTAGAAGGGGTATTTTTTGTGACATATTTTTCAATATCATAAAATCCAAATCTTTTCATATCATTTTGATACTCATTTTTGAACTGTGTATATAAAACGGCTCTACTACCAATTCTTTGTCTTATGGGAAATCTTTTTACAAATAAATTAATACAAGTAATACAAACAGGTGCTTCATCTAAATTTGTTATTGCCATTTTTCTGGTCATTTTATTGCAAATTGAACATTGTGGATAGATTGGTTTTACTTTTGGTTTTACTTTTGGTGGTTTTATCTCATTAGTTACTTTTTTCTTTTTCCATAAAGGTTTACTAATATTAAGTGGTGATATCTTTAGATTTGGATCTGTTTGATTAAGCATTGTTAGCATTCTTTGATTTTTGATACTTAGGGTAAATAGAGTAACTTTTTTCTTCAACTCAAGTAGTTCTTGAATACAAGGTACAAAGTCACTATCACTTGTTAAAAAAATAAATGATTCATATTTCTCTTTATTATGAAGTGCATATTGCATCAATACATCATCTGCAATCTCAGTTCTTTTTGCTCGCATATAGATAAAACCAAATTTTTCGATAATAAGTTTTTCAAAATATAAAAGATCTCTATTGGTTGATGCAAATACAACCAAAGGAGTTTTTTTAATCTTTTCAAATAAAGTATCAAAGTAACGAATAGAGTAATTTTCAACATCCCATATAAGAAGTGTTTTTGGTTGTAGAAGATTTTTAGAATTTTCTTCCTCTAGCTTTTTTCTTTTCATCTTTACTACAATATAAACTAGCGCAATCACAATTGCACTTACAACTATTTCTAAAATCATCTTATTTTCCTTTTTGAATCTATTGTTTTTTAAATATAATCAGCGAATGTTTTTATCATCTTAGAATCTAGCACAAATTTATCGTAGCTAAAAATTATCCCAAAACTAAGAAGCAATAATCCACCTGCTAACTCTTCATAATTTGTGTAGTTTATTATCAAATAGATACCAGATGAATAAAAAAACACAAAGAGCATAAATAAGCTTTTTAGATTATTTCGTGTCATCATTTTTATCTCCATTTTCCCATAGGTTTTTATATTGTTTCATATCAAGATAGGAGATAATTGCTTCATTTATAATCTCTTCTATTGAGAGATGAAGCTCTTTTTGTAAATCATCTAATTTTGCTTTTTGTTCACATGATAGATTTACTATCACTTTTAGAGGCTTTTCACCTTTTATAGTTTTCACAATATCACTTCGTTTTTTACCTCTTTTTTTAGTATTCCCCATCACTATCCCCTTCTTCTACCTCTTGGTATTGTTGGTATGTTTCTTCTAGGGATACTCTAGCATTGTTGTAAAGATAGCCCATAAACCCAACATATGTAAAAGTGACAACACCAATAGGAAGATAAGATAGAAAATCTGGGTACTCTAAAAACATAAACCATAAAGATAATCCAATAGAAATAAGTAAATAGTAAAATGTGCTCCGTTTCATCTTTGTTTGTATACCAATAATAATTTGTAACCTTTCTAACTTTTCAGCTTGTGTCATAGTCCCCTCCAGCATTGTTTCTCTCTATTGAAACTTTACAAATAACTAACGAATAGGGTTTTTCGTAAGGAGCATCTAAGACTTTATATTTTCAAAATCTCCATATTTTAAATAGTTTTTAAATCAAAACGAAAGAGGGTATTCGAATGGTTGTTTTACACTTTCACTATAAAACAAAACCAAACCAAAAGGAAAACACAATGTTTCAATTCTTTGATATAAAACTTACAATAATCACATCTCTAGTAGTACTAGTTGCACTCATCTCATTAGATAAAAAGAAAGAGAAAAGAAAGTACACTTTTTTAACATTTACACTTTTACTCTTCACTTATACTTTTACACTGTTTCCTTATGTTCAATATAGATATGCCATTGATAGTATTAGAATCTTTAACAATGGAAAATCTTTAGAGTGCATCTCAAACCAAAAGAACTTCGGAAGCACTGAAAAGTTCCTTGTCAATAACCAAAATTGGACAGTAAAAGAGTATGAGTTCGTAAGAGATGATGGCTTGATGGTTATGGCTCATAAGTGTGAGGAGTAGCAATGGAAACACTTATCCATATCTTTGTGGGTTTTGTTGCTTGGCTTTATTTGGCTAAGTTTATAAATGATAATTACCAACAAAGTAGAGGTTGGAGTGCTTTGTTTTGGTTTATTTTACTTATTGGTACTGTTTCATTTTTGTTTGGGAGTAGTGGCAGTAGTCCTAATTCTTCAGGTGGTGGTGGAGATGCAAATTATAATGATGATGATTACTGCACTAAAAGTTTTTGGGATAATGACAGCTCTTGTGATTCTAGCTGGGGCAATTCAGATGATGAGTAAATCTTATTATTCGTTCAAAACTCTTCAATATCCAAAACTATCTCATTAATAGCTTGGATTAGGTTGTGTCAAAGCTATAAATAAAAGATAAAGTTTTTACAATGTATCCTTCCCTAAAAAATTACAATGGATACCAAATGATAGATGATGCACTTTTAAATGAACTCATAAGCTTTTCAATAATAGCTATTGTGGTTATCGCTCTTGCTTTCTTTGGAAACTTTTATGCAAATAAGCTAGATAAAAAGAATGAGGAATCATAGTTAATGGAAAATATCGAAAAAATAGAACTAACTGCTACCAATATGGAAAATTTAGAAGTATATTCTCAAATGCTCCATAAAAATCCAAATACAATCATCAATGAAGCACTTGAGCAATACTTCAATAATCTTCATAAAAAACAAGGTGATGAGAATCACAATACAAATTTAGATTATGATGAGTTTTGGGATGGGGTTGAACTATGAATGGAAAAAATAGAATAAACATAAAAATAGGATCACGTGTAAATATTGTTTTAAAAGAGGATCAACGAAGTGGAAAACTCACTTCTGGTATCGTAAAAAATATCCTTACAAACTCACCTAGCCATCCCCACGGAATAAAAGTGAGACTTGAAAGTGGTGCAGTTGGGAGAGTCCAAGAAGTGCTTTAGGGAATTGGGCCGTAGGATTATTACTCTACTCCTCGCCCTATTTCTAATTACTTTTTATACTGCTCTATAAGATTAACAAGTTGGGTTCTATTGAGTTTTCTTCCTATATCAAGAGCTGTTTCACCTTTTTTATTTTTAAGATTTACCATTATCCCTCTTTTTAATAAAAGCTCAGTTCCTTCAGCATACCCTTTTGCTACTGTCCAAAAAAGTGAACTTTCTTCCATAGGATCAGTTGTTTCATTGATATTTGCACCATGATCTAAAAGATAATTCATAACATCAACTCTATTATTTGAACTTGCATAAATAAGTGCTGTTCCTCTTGTAATTTTATTAAATGATTTTGCATTGACATCTGCACCATTTTCAACCAAATATTTCACAATTTCTAATCTTCCTGTTTCGGAAGCATACATTAACGGTGTTTGATCTGCAGCATCTTTTACATTAATATCGGCACCTTTTGCTAACTCTTGTTGGATTGCAATTAAATCTCCTTTAGCAGCTGGTAGATGCAAAGCTTGGTTAGCTGCGCCGCATCCTCCTAAAAACAATACCAACGACAATACCCCAATACTTTTAAAGAAATAATTCTTCATTCTCTTGTCTCCTTATTTAATTTGTGCTAGGAGCCTGTCGGAAATAAACTCACAACAATCTTTTCAAGATTCCCCGCTATTTTCCTCCACAAACACCTTATTTAAGCCATTAGTAGCAATTATTTTGGTACAATAAATATATAAATAAGTGA
>CAMCYD010000008.1 GCA_945883785.1 Helicobacter pylori PMSS1 | reverse complement strand
TGCTATGTACATTTTTAATTCCGTTTTATAGATTTCAGATAATAGTACCATAATATCCTTAATCTATTATTTAATTCCGTGCTTACATATATTTCAATGAATTGCTAAAACATAGGCTTGGTTGATGTTTTTGAGGAAAATGTCCGTTAAAGTAAAAAGATGATGATTGAAACTGTTTATAATCATTTATTTGAATTTGCAAGTGGCTCCTTTGTTTATTTATTTTGAATATTTATATTTCGGTATGCATTCCCATCGAAAGGACGATGGGATGTGAGTGAAGATTATCTGTATTTGTCGCACATTCTATTACAAAAAGAGTATTTATTTTAAATCTCAATATTCTCCTCTTCTTTGTATGTTTTTTTCTTTAGTTGTATCATTACATCAATAACCTCTTGTGAGCTATAATTTTGCTGATTTTCTTCTAAATACTCATTTGTTTGATTATGCAACTCTTCTATATATTGGTTAAGCTTTTTTTCTTGTTCTTCATCCGAGAGAGTAAAAAATGCATCAAGGATAAGAGTTAATATACTATCAAAATCTTTTGTATCTATATCTGATGGTATTACACTGACACCCCACCTTTGAAGATTTCTTAATATAGTAGTTTCTGCATCTTTATCAGCTTTTGTACTATAAGCCTCTTCTAAACTCATCTTGCCATCAAAATCACTATCAATTTGAAGAGTTGTATTGAGTTCATCATCTAAAGAGGTGGCAATATCTAGTTCTCTATAATTTCGGTAGTATCCTATTTCAGAAAGATAAGCTTTTTGAGAAGAAGCATAAATATTTCCTTCTAAAATCTTTGCACCCCCTACAAGTAATTTTTCGGTTCCAGTTATTGATTCTGTAAGTGCAAATTCTTGAATTCCAAAATCATTAGATGTTTTATCATATTCATCTTCATTTAATTGACCATTATGATCTGTATCAGCATCTAAAAATCCTCTTTTGTAAGCGATATCACCAAACCATCCTGAAACAAATGCTTCTGCTCTTCCTGTCAATTTTATTGTTCCATCTTCTTTTTGGATGATATCACCACTTCCAAAGTGTTCTTTGAGTTTTTCTATTGTTTCATTTTCTAAAGAAGCAACCACATATTTACTATTTACTGGATCTCTAAAAACAGTTTGTTTTAAGTTTTCATCAAATGTAGTAGTATGATAGGAAATATTTTCTAATTCATTCGTTTGTTGTAATTCTTTAGAAAAAGAGACCATTTCATTTTTTATCTCTTCTTTTGATTGTTGTTTTAAGCCATTTACCGCATAAGAGGTAAATGCGGTTCCATATGCTACTATTTTCATGCTGTCCCTTAATTATCACTTTTATATACCAGAACAATTTTATCATGTAGAGAGATTTAAATCTCTCTACATTCTATTCTGATGAGAGGAAATACATATCTCTAAAATTTATCCTACAAGATTTTTGATTGTTGCTTTCAACTTCTCTTGTGTGAAACCGTATAATTCAAAAAGCTCCTCAGCTGGTCCACTTTGTCCAAATGTATTTATCCCAACAAACTCATCAGCAAATTTATACCACTCCATAGAATTAGACATCTCAACTGCTATTTTTTTCGTCTTTGGGTTTATAATACTATCGATATACTCTTTTGATTGCTCACATAAAAGGTCAAAACAAGGGACACTTACGATATTACAAACGATTCCAAATTCACTTTCAAGATGACATGCAGTTTGCAAACAAAGCATCACTTCACTTCCACTCGCCATCAAAGTTACAGTTGCGTTTTCTCTTGCTTTTAAAAGATATCCACCATTTGCAACATCTCCGATTTCTCTTTTATTTTTAAGAGTTTGAAGTTTTTGTCTAGTAAGGACAAATCCAGTTGGGGCATTCATAGTGAGTGCTTTTTCCCAACATTTGATATTTTCACTTGCATCTGCTGGTCTAAATGTATAAAAATTTGGCATCGCTCTAAATTGGCTTAATTGCTCGATTGGTTGGTGGGTCGCTCCATCTTCCCCAACACCTATACTATCGTGTGTCCAGATAAAGTGTTGTGGGATATGGCTAAGAGCTGCAACACGAGCTGCTGGTTTAAGATAATCACTAAAGATAAAGAAAGTTGCACTATATACACGAAAGAGTCCATAGATATTCATAGCATTACAAATCGCTGCCATTGAGTGTTCTTTAATACCAAAGTGAATATTTCTCCCTTTTGGAAAATCTCCAAGCCCCATAAGTTCGGTTTTATTTGATGGTGCAAGGTCTGCACTTCCACCTAAAAATGAAGGAACTGCTTTAGCGATAGCATTTAAGATTTTATGGTTACTATCTCTTGTCGCGATTTGCTCATCTTCTTTAAATTCTGGATAAACAACTTTTTTATAATCAGGATTTAAAAGTGCTTGTAAAGTTACATTTTGTTCAACTTCTGGCAAATCTTTAGCAACCATTTTGTCCCAAGCTTTACTTAATAATTCTCCAGATTCTGTTTTGTCAAATGCTTTTTTTACATCATCTGACACTACAAAAGTTGCTTCTGGGTCAAATCCAGCTTTGATTTTAGAGGCTTTTATTTCGTCATTCCCAAGTGGTGCTCCGTGTGTATGGTGACTTCCCTCTAAAGTTGCAGCCCCTTTTCCAATTTTGGTTTTAGCTATGATTATTGTTGGTTTATCACTATTTCTACTTGTAACCAAAGCATTTTCAATCTCTTCAAAATTGTGTCCATCAATTTTTATCACATCAAATCCAACTGCTTGAAATCGTAAAGCCACATCTTCACTCCAAGCGATACTAATATCGCCCTCTATTGAAATATCATTACTATCATAAATAAGTGTAAAATTTGAAACTTTTTGATGCCCCAAAGTTGCAATCGCTTCGTATGAAATCCCCTCTTGCAAATCTCCATCTCCACAAAAACAATACACATGATGGTCAATAACTTTTGCCATTGGAGTATTTAAACAATGTTTAGCATACTCACTCGCAAGTGCAAAACCAACCGCATTTGCAATCCCCTGCCCAAGTGGTCCTGTCGTAATTTCAACTCCATGAGTATGTTTGTACTCAGGATGCCCTGGAGTTTTACTACCCACTTGTCTAAAAGCTTTTAAATCGTCTAAAGTTACATCAAATCCCCAAAGATGAAGCAATGAATATACCAAAGAACTCGCATGTCCTCCACTAAAAACCAATCTATCTCTGTTGAGCCAAGTTGCATCTTTTGGATTAATTTTGAGGTATTTACTCAAAACTGTAGCAATATCAGCAAGTCCCATAGGAGCACCTGGGTGTCCACTATTTGCTCTTTGCACCATATCAGCTGCTAAAAATCTAATTGTATCTGCTTGTTTTTTTAAAATATTATTTGACAATGTATTACCTTGAATTTAAATTTTTCGGGGATTCTAACTAAATTTGTAAAAATATTTGATTAAAAAGGGGAGAAATTAATCCCATCCTTTTCCATTATTGAGTGATTTAAAATATGTATAACTTATCTCTTCAATTTTTCCATCTTTACACATAAATCTTACTCTTCCTTCATAGTCATATTTACTCTCTTTATCTCCAACCATAAGGGATAAATATGCTCCATTTATCACAATAATTTGATTTTTAGAAGTATCAATTTCTAATGTTTCTGAAGTTGTTTTCCCATGTTTTTCTTTTGTATCCAGATTTATAACTCCAATCCATATTTTTCTAGTTGGAACAATTTTTATCTCGCTATCTTTTTGTATTGATGGTGTTTCATTTTTCACTATTTGCATTGATTTATTTTCATCTATTTTTTGAGTGTCTATTGTCGTATTTTTTTCTTCTACTGCTTCCAAAGAAGGTGTCACAACAACATTACTTGGTGGAGAAACTTGAATTTTTGTTAAATCTTTATTTGAATCTGAGCTAAATAAAGAATATAAAAATATGAGAAAGAGTATTATGACAAAACCAATTCCTATTGAAAAAAGTATTTTTTTGTGCTCATTCATATTAAATGATATAGAATCTTTTCTTGGCTCTTCTACTTCTATGATTGGTTCTATTGAATCAAAATATTGATTTGCTTCATTTCTAAATTCGCTCAAATCAAGGTCAAGTCTTTTTGATAATATATCTATAAAACCAATAAGTTTGAATCTAGTAAAAAATTTAAAATCCTTATTTTTAATTGCTTCTAAATTTTCAAAGGTTATGTATGTCTTACTATACAGCTCTTCATCATCCATATTCTTTAAGATGCCAAAATTATTGTCCACCAAATTCTCCATTTTTATTAAAATAATTTATCATTTTATCAATTATATTATTAAAATAAAGCTATGGCATTTTTTATATTTTTGATATAAAAAGTATAGCTCTCTAAATTTAGCTCTAATCAAAATTAAATTTTTTTATGCTAACATTTCGCTTATTTTAAATCTACAAGGTCCTTTTTATGAAAAACTTAGTCATCGTCGAATCCCCAGCGAAAGCCAGAACTATCGCAAAATTTTTAGGTTCGGACTACACTGTGATGGCTTCAATGGGGCATGTGAGGGACTTACCAAAATCAACTCTTGGGTTTGATCCTGAGAACAATTTTCTCCCAGATTATCAAGTAACAAAAGATAAAACAAAGGTAATCAGCGACCTTAAAAGAAATATCAAAAAAGACACAGTTATCTATCTCGCAGCCGATGAGGATAGAGAGGGAGAAGCTATCGCTTGGCATCTTATTCCAGCTCTTAAAATTGAAAAAAACCCCCTTAAAAGGATAGTTTTTCACGAAATTACAAAAGGTGCTATTTTAGAAGCTCTCAAAAATCCAAGAGATGTTGACCAAAACTTAGTAGATGCTCAACAAGCAAGAAGACTTTTAGATAGAGCAGTTGGATACAAATTAAGTCCACTTTTATGGAAAAAAGTAAAGTATGGCTTGAGTGCTGGACGGGTTCAAAGTGTTGCTGTTCGAATTATAGTTGATAGAGAACGAGAAATTCGAGCCTTTCTAAGTGAAGAATTTTGGAAAATCAAACTAGACTTAAAAAATCCATCTTTTAGAGCAGAGTTAGCAAAAATAGATGGGAAAACTGCAAAAATCAGAAACGAAAAAGAAGCATTTATTATCAAAAATAATTGCGAAAAAGGTTCTTATCTTTTAGCTGATATTGAAGAAAAAGAGAGCAAAAGAAATCCTGCACCTCCTTTTATAACTTCAACTTTACAACAAGAAGCAAGTAGAAAAGCTGGTTTTAGTGTAAAACAAACCATGATAGTTGCTCAACAATTGTATGAAGGTGGTATCAATATTCCAAATCATACTGGTGGTTTGATTACTTATATGAGAACGGATAGTGTCAATCTTTCCCTCACTGCTACGACGATGGCTAAAGAGGTTATCGAAGCGGAATATGGGAAAGAGTATACATTAGGAAGCCCACGAAAATTTACTACAAAAGCAAAAGGTGCACAAGAGGCTCACGAAGCTATCAGACCTGTAAATATGCATCTTAAGCCAAGCGATATCAAACGATACCTTGATAATTCTCAATATAAACTCTATAGTCTCATTTGGAAAAGAACTTTAGCATGTCAAATGGCAAATGCAGTGATAGCGAATACAACTTATAGCATACTCGCTGGTGATAAAAAACAATATGAATTCCAATCTAAAGGGACGAGAATCGTATTTGCTGGATTTATGAAAGCATATACAGAAGGAAGTGATGACCCAGAAGCTGTGCTTGATAGCACAGAAAAAATACTCCCAACTATTAAAAAAGGAACTATATTAGACCTTGAAGCAATAACTCCAGAACAAAATTTTACAAAACCACCAGCAAGATATACGGAAGCTAGTTTGGTTAAAAAACTAGAAGCTGAGGGAATTGGAAGACCTTCAACTTATGCTCCAACCATCTCAACAATTCAAGCAAGAGAATATATTATAACAACCGAAGATAAAAAATTAGCGCCTGCACCTATTGGTGAGGTAGTAAATGACTTTTTGGTAGAGCATTTTCCAAAAATTGTTGACCTTGGATTTACAGCTTCAATCGAAGAAGAATTTGATGAGATAGCCGAAGGTAAAATATCATGGATAAAAGTTATGCATGATTTTTATGGGGATTTTATCAAAAATGTAGAAGATAAAGAGAAAAATGCTCCACGAGCCAAATTTGCAGAAGCTAGAAGTTTAGGAGAAGATCCAAAAACTGGAAAACCAATTTTGGCAAGTATGGGACAATATGGTGCTTTTGTTCAACTTGGGGCAAAAGAAGATGAAGAAAAACCACGGTTTGTTTCAATTCCTAGCAATTTCAATGTTGATACGATTACAAAAGAGGAAGCTTTGACTCTCTTAACACTTCCTAAAACTTTGGGTAAAGATGAAAGTAGCAATGATGTCAAAGTTAATATTGGAAGATTTGGACCATATGTACAAATAAAAAGTGAATATTTTAGTTTGAAAATGGATAATCCTTATGAAATAAATTTAAAAAGGGCTTTGGAAGTTGTTGCGGAACTTAGACTTGCAAAAGAGAAAGCTCTTATGAAAGATTTTACGGAAGCTAAAATTCAAATTTTAAATGGAAGATTTGGGGCTTATATCAAAGAAGGGAAAAATAATTATAAACTCCCAAAAACTCTTGATGAACAAGATATTAAGGCACTTTCACTAGAAGAGGTGCGAGAGATTATCAAAAACCAACCTGCCACTGGGAAAAGAAAAGTAGCTGGGAAAAAAGTGATAGCAGAAAAAGAGGTAGTTGAAAAAGAGAAGGCTCCTGCCAAAAAAACAGTGAGCAAAACAACCAAAAAAGCTCCTGCCAAAAAACAGACAACTGTAAAAACGACAAAAGCTACCACAACGGCAAAGGCACCTGCCAAAAAAGTAGCTACAAAAGTGATGCGAAATAAAAAAGAAAGCTAATTGTGAAGATAGGAATACTCTCAGACAGCCACACAAAAACCGTATTTTTAAGTGAAGCAATAATTTATTTAAAGTCGCTTGGTTGTGAGATTCTCATCCATGCTGGGGATTTGGAAACTGAAGAATCGCTCCAAATACTCAAAAATTCTGGACTGATTTATACAAGTGTTTTTGGAAATAACGACTCAAATCTTATCCAATATCAAAATGACTATAAAATCCACAAAGAACCTTATTATTTCAAAATCAAAGAGACAAAATTTAAGCTTATGCACCAACCTTATTTTATGAATAATGACACTGATATTATTATTTTTGGGCATACTCATCAATTTGAAACAAAATATGAAAATGGAACACTTACTATCAATCCAGGGGAAGTGTGTGCTAGAAATAAACCCTTAAGTGAATGTGCTACATTGGAGATATTTGAAAAACAATACCGAATAACTTATAATTTTAGAAAGCCAGATGATGGAATTTGGCAACAAAAGGAGATTACCTATGAAAGATAAAGTATATCTGTGTGCAATATCAAATATCGAAAGTGGCACTTGCAATGAAGACTGCAAATTTTGTACTCAAAGTGTCAAATACAAAGCAGACATCGTAAGATATAGACGAAAAACAATTGAACAAATAGTAGAAGAAGCAAAAATGGCAAGAGCAAATAAAGCGATAGGCTTTTGTTTAGTAACTGCTGGAAAAGGGCTTGATGCTGATAGACTCGCTTATGTTGTGAGTGCTGCAAAAGCAGTTAAAGCACTTGACCTTGGACTTAAAATAATAGCTTGTAATGGAACTGCAACTTATGAACAACTTCTGGAACTAAAAAATGCAGGAGTTGATAACTACAACCACAATCTTGAAACCTCTAAAGAATTTTATAAAGAGATTTGTACCACTCATACTTGGGATGAGAGATATCAAACTTGTCTTGATGCTAAAAAAGCTGGATTAAATCTTGTCTGTGGTGGAATATTTGGACTTGGAGAAACACAAGAAGATAGAATTTCGATGATACAATCAATAGCCTCGCTCGAACCAGCAAATGTTCCAATTAACTTCTTTCATCCAAATGAGGCACTACCTCTTGTGAAAAACTCTATCTCTAAAGAGGAAGCTTTTGAGCTGATTACACTCGTAAGAAGATCCGTACCAAATGCCCATAAAATAATGGTTGCAGGGGGAAGAGAGCTGATGTTTGGTGAAAATCAATATGAAGTTTTTAACTATGGAGCCAATGCAATTGTTATCGGAGATTATCTTACAACAAAAGGAAATTCTGCTTCAAAAGATATCGAAGCTCTTGAAACCTTAGGTTTTCCAATAGCTTCTAGCTGTAAATAAATACAACTTATTTATTTAGTATTGCTCGCTTCGCTTTCTCGTAACTTATCTTTTTTACTTTTCCTTTTCCCTTTTATTGGAGCATTTCCTTTTTGTTTGATAGGTGCTACCACTTCAAGTTCAAATCCCTCAATAGTTTCTTTTTCGATTCGTATGTTACATCTTTTTTCGATAAGTTTAAAATGAGGATATGTTTCGTTATCGACAAATGAGATAGCAACTCCACTTTTTCCAGCTCTTGCCGTTCGACCGATACGATGGATATACTCATCCACACCTCTTGGCAAATCAAAATTGATAACACAATCAATATCATCAATATGAAGTCCACGACTTGCTATATCGGTTGAAAAAAGTATTTTTATTTTTTTATTTTTAAAGGCTTCAAGGGTGTAAATTCTCTCTTCTTGAAGCAAATCCCCATGAAAAGAATCGGCCAAAAAGCCATACTTTCTAAACTTTGCAGCGATATTATCACTCGCTCTTTTATTTGCCATAAATACCAACACTTTGCCAAATTTATTTTCACGAATTAACTTTTGAAGAAGTGGACTTCTTTTCTCTTTTGCCACAAAAATAGCTCTTTGTGTGATATTTTCCACCGTAGGCATCTCATTTTCTATCGATACTTTTACCGCATCTGTGGTTATCTTTGCTGCGATTGATACCATTTTAGCTGGATATGTAGCTGAAAACAGAAGATTTTTTCGTTTTATTGGGAGGATTGAAAGGATAGCATCAAGCTCATCAGCAAATCCAAGGTCAAGCATCTTATCCGCTTCATCAAGGATAAAGTACTCTAAAGAGGATAAATCTATCTGTTTTTTATCACAGATTTCAAGAAGTCGCCCAGAAGTCGCCACAACGATATGACACCCTTTTTGGATATCTAAAAGCTGGTCGCCTATATTTTGTCCGCCGATAATTGTTGCTATTTTTGGCTTTTGCTCTAAATATTTACTAAAAATTCTAAAAGTATCTGCTACTTGAAGAGTTAATTCTCTTGTTGGGGTTAACACAAGCACTTTTATTTTAGCTTTTTTGGGTTGCTCTTGAAATGAATATTGATGAAGTATCGGCAACACAAAACTAGCAGTCTTACCGCTACCCGTTTGTGCTTTTGCCATAATATCAACACCTTCTAAAATAAGAGGGATAACAGCTTCTTGGATAGGTGTTGGATTGGTGTAGTTACTAGCTACCAATGCTTCGTTTATCTTTGGTGATAAGTTAAATTTGTCAAATGACATTTTGCTTCCTAATGGGTAATTTCTACATTGTAGCTTATTATCCATTTAGGGTTGATTTTGTTACTTTTATACCAAAGAGTCACTTGCAAATAAAACAATTTGGTATAACTTTTATCAAAAACTTGCTACCCTTACAAAATGAAATACATCGTTAATATTTTTCGTATCATTTTTTTGTTATTTATAACCCTTGAAGCTCAGTGTAGTGTTATCGATGTTACTCCTCAAAATACCTCACTTCTTGAAAAATCTGAGATTTTTATCGATAAAGGTGGAAAATTTAGTTTTAACAACATACAAAAAGCTCCATTTCAAAAGTCAAATACAGATTTTATAAGTCGTGGATATACACAAGATGAGGCTGTATGGTTGCGATTTTCTCTATCAAATCCTACACA
The DNA here is from genome assembly GCA_945883785.1 of Helicobacter pylori PMSS1. GTDB lineage: Bacteria > Campylobacterota > Campylobacteria > Campylobacterales > Arcobacteraceae > CAIJNA01. The sequence continues at coordinate 25,508 of CAMCYD010000008.1, read as the reverse complement.
ATATCCAATCACAAGGATGCTTCATATAGATAATTCAATGCTAGATTCGATTACACTTTATAACCAAAATGGCAAAGAGATAAATATTGGTGCTTTAAATCGTCCACCACTTGATGGTATTATAGATTTTTATTTTCCACTCACTCTCAAAGCTCAGACCACAGAAGAGTATTATTTACGAGTTTTATCAAATTCTTGTGCTATATATTTTCATCTTACAGCAGAAACAAAAGATATTTTATGGGAAAAGAATCTCAAAAGGATAATGATTTTGACTTTCTTCCTTTCTTTGATAATAACCCTTGCTATATACAATAGTTTTATCTATCTCTTTACACAAGAAAGGGTGTATCTTTATTATGTTCTTTTTTTATTGATGGTTTCTTACAATCACTTTTTTTCCTATACGGGTACTCTTCTACCGATATTTTATTTTTTAGGTCTTTCAGATACTTTCATACAATCTTATACTCAAATTGATGCTTACCTTGGAATTTACTATATGTCTATGATAGAAATCTTTTTTATCCTCTTTTTTATGGAGTTAGTCCACACCAAAAGATTTTTCTATATCCATAGAGTCTTTCAAGGATTTATCGCACTTATCATAGTGCTTACTTTTATAACTGCTATAGGAATATACTATTTTCTTGATTTGATAGTTGAATTAGCAGTACTTGTATTTTTAGTAGCTTTAGGGGTCATCATCTATTTGATTTATAAAAAAGAGGAAAATAGTTTTTATTTATTAGTTGGATTGGGAGCAAATATATTTGGGCATTTTGTTTTTTTGTTTTTTAATTTTGGTATTTATATCCCAACAAATGGCTATTGGTATTTTTATGAGATGAGTTTAGCGATTGAAGCACTTCTCTTTTCAGTTGTCCTTTCTCGAAAACTAAACCATACAAAAGCACTCGCAAGTGCTTTAAATACCCAACAAATTTTGATTCGTGAACTCCATCACCGTGTCAAAAACAATCTTCAATTTATAGTCTCCCTTTATAGACTCAAACTTCGCCCTTATCTTGATTTTGATGGGAGAAAAAAACTAAGTGAGGCTGAGGGAAATATCCATTCGATAGGGAAAATTCATGAAATTCTCTATGCACACCAAAATATTGAGAAGCTCGATGCCTCTGCATATTTAGAAGATTTGCTCAAAGAGATAAAAAGAGGTTATCCAAAAAGAAATCTCACTATAACTACAAAAAGTGATATGTCCCTGAAAGTTGATGATGCTATTTATTGTGGGCTTATTGTCAATGAATTGGTAACAAATGCAATCAAATATGCTTTTGAACCCGATGAAAAAGGGGAAGTTTTTATCTTATTAGAGCAAAATGGAAAAGATATTTCCTTGAAGATTTCTGATAATGGGAAAGGCTTTGAATGGGAAGCACATAAAACATCTTTCGGGCTTTCTTTAGTTGAGAGGCTTGTAAAAGATGAACTCCACGGAACACTAGAATTTTCATCTCAAAAGGGAAGTACGATAACTATCCATTGGAGTTAAAGCTCCATCATATATCCATCATATCGGATACTTTTAAAAGACAAAGCGGGGAGTTTGATTTTAAAACGATGGAAGAGTTGCCGTCTTGTAGTATCTGTCACTATCTCATTTTGCCAAATAACTTCATCGATATGGGAAAATGGTATCACTTGACCACGATTTTGAAAAAGTAATAAAAAAAGTTGTTGCTCTTTTTTGGTCAATAAAACCACTTCATTGTTATAAAAAAGTTTTTGTTTGAGAGTATCAAATCTATAGTTATCACTAATAATATATTCATGGTTATCGTTTGAAAGTTTCATAGCACATAGTTTGATACTTGTTTGCAGTTCAGTTTCTCTAAAAGGTTTTAAAATATACCCAGAAGAGTTCACTTTGGAAGCACTTTGAAGTGTCGCATCATCATTATAAGAAGTTAAAAAAATAACAAGAGATTGGTACAGATTTTGGAGTGTATAAGCAGTATCTATCCCGTTTGTTTCCCCTTTGATATGAATATCTGCAAGGATGATATGTATGGGATTGTTTTTTGCAATTTGAAGTGCTGTTTTCATATCTGAAGCGATAAATCCACAAAAACCATCCATCTCATCTATAATTTGTTTGATATCAAAAGAGATATAAGGGTCATCTTCTAGTATTAGAACATTGTACATAAGGGAAAGCCTTTCTTGATACTTTTAAGATTTTAAAAACAGGAAGACTATTTTAAAATAGTTTCGTTATATTTTGTGTTATATTATTTAAAAAAGATAGCAATATGACAAATTCCGTCATTGCGAGGAACGAAGCAATCCAAAAGTCGGCTTCTTGGACTGCTTCGTTCCTCGCAGTGACTAGGACAAAGCATTGCCATTTATCTAAATATTACTCTGGAAACTTTATAAGTTCAGACAAATCAATATCCAAAATCTTCGCTATTTTAATCAAATGTTCTAAATTAAAATGTTTGCCATTTGCACAATTTTCAGCATTTGTGTAAAAAGTAGCCGTTGTAAATCCCATAGATAAAGCGATTTCAGTTTGTGTCATATTTTTTATTTTACGAGCATTTTTAACATTTAAAGAGATATAGCCATATATTTCTTCAATCTCATCATTGGTAATATCTGCAAATCGTTTCATCTTACAACCTATTGGTTAAGTTAATTGAATGGATTCTATTGATAAAATCAATTTAATCTTATAACCATAAGGTTATGTTTGAAAACTTTGTAAAGAATTTGTCAAATCTCTTTAGTAATGTCACACCAAATATAACACTTGTTTTTTATAATGATATGACAAAAAATAAAAAGGAATCAAAATGTATAAAAAAAGAACAATAAGTCTCATAGCGAGTAGTATTTTACTTGGTGTTGTTTTGACAGGATGCGGAAGTGACAGTAGCACAACAGACGCAGGAAGTGGAGGTGGTAGTGGCTCACAAAATACTTCTTCTGGCACACAGACTGCAACAACCATAACACCACAAACAACTATCACAGGCAGTGCCGTTGATGGATATTTGCGATACTCAACAGTATGTCTTGACCTAGACAATAATGGCTATTGTCAGCCAAGCGAGCCTTATGGACTCACTGATGATAATGGGAGCTTTTCACTTGCACTCACTTCTCTTCATAAAGCACATGAAAATATCCAAACAGCACAACTCCTAGTCTATGGTGGACAAGATAGTGACACAGCGGAGGATTTCATAGGGAAGCTCAAATCGCCAAATGATGGGAATGGCACTATAAATGTTACACCACTTACTACACTTGTAGCAGCTTTTGTAAGTGATGTTTCAAGCACAGGAACACAGGTAGAAAAAATAGAGGCTGCAAAAGCAAAAGTAGCAACAGTCCTCGGACTCACAAAAGAGCAAGTAAGCTCTGACCCAGTCGCTCTTGCAAAAGGTGGCAACGGTGATGTCCTCAGTAAAGCACTTCAGGTACAAAAAGCGGTGGAGAAAATCGTCGAAGTAGCAAAAGAAGGGCAAAACACAAATGCAAAAGCGGATGCTTCTTTTGAGATTTTCACAAAATTAGCTAAATCATTGGATACAAAAACTGTAGCAACTGATGTCACAGCAATCGTAGAGGGTGCAAAAGGAGATATCCAAATAGCACTTGATGTCAATGCTACGACAATGGAGAGTATGATATCCAATGCCAAAAATCTAGCAACAGCCGTCGATACTGTTTTTAAAAGTGAAACAGGTGCTATCGATGCTACCAAAATATCAGAGTTCTCAAGTGTCGTTGCTACAGTCAAAGCACAAGAAACGATAAGTGCAACAGCAGGTGTAGGAGGAAATCTTGCTACACTCAAAACGAACTCACAAATAGAGTCTGTCAAAAGGATACTTCTTGGACTCGGAGTCAGTGAGAGTGGACTGAGTGTTTATACAAATCTTCTTTCTAACCTAGCAACACTTATCAATCCAACTATGACTTTGGAGCAAATGAAAACAGCCCTTGGTTCAAATTCTAGCTATAGTAGTTTGGTGACACTTATAGATACAAAAATAGCAGAAAAAACCGAAGCAAGAGAAACGGTTGCACAACAACAAACAGATGCAACAAATGCTGCAAAACCGTTTATCGCTATCACAGTACCGTTTACTATGTATAAAGTCGATGCTTGGATAGATTGGTATAATGGGAAGGAGCGTGATGCTTACAAAATCGAACAAAATGATTTTACTACAGGTAATACGATTACATGGTCAAGATTAGACTACGATTATGATAAGAAAGAATTTGTAAGTTTTTTCGATGATGAAAAAAATTATCAGCTCTCCAATGGAAGCTGGATAGAAGTGAACAATGCCTTTACAAAACAAAGTGATAATTCTGTGGCAATTTTCGATGGCAAATTTGGTATCAACGAATCAAAAGATATTGCAGGTAACTATACAGCAAATCTTGATGACAAAATATCTCTCCCAGTAACTATGCCAGTTGGTGCAAAAGCATATATGGCGAAGTTCGAAACTACTACTGATAATTTTGAAATTCATGAACCTCAAAGAAATTGGCACGATTCACAAAATAACAATGTATCATATTACACTACACTAAAAAGTGTCATAGAGGGGCAATGTGGTACTCATTGGTTTATGGGTGATGGAGATGGTGGTTATGCTTTTGGTGCGACGCTCTCGTCAACATCAAATAGTAGCTACCCATCTTACACTTGCAATGGTAATGCAACAAGTGGAAAACTCTTTGAAGTACAAAGTGGCGGTAAAGTAATCAATACAAATGCTGGAACTTGGGAAATAAAAACTATACAAGGGAAACAAATCCTTATAGCAACACCGTATGATGGTCAACAATACGATGAAGAATCAGCAATATATACTGTTGCAAATCCTGATAGTACAGGTGACAAAGTGTGGAGAGGTTGGCATGACAAAAAAGGTGAGATACACACTTGGACAACATACAATGAAACAGCGATGAATGCAATCAAAGAGACAATTAAAAGCAATACTTTTGCTTCTATCTTCCTGCCTGGAAACAGTTTATATTATGTAGGAAAAGATGATTTTGGTCACGAGAGTCAAACTGGATATAATGTTGCCAAAATGAAATTTGAGTCAAATGGTGTTATGGTATGGAGTGAAATAGGCACAATAGACAGTGGAAAAGATTACGATACAACATATACTATCAGCAACAATGTTCTGAGTATTATTGCAGAAAAAAAACAACTTACATATAAAACACTACATCAGGATTACATAATCGCTACAGATTCAGACATTGATGATTCAGACCATGATGTTTATTTATTTTTTGATAGAGAGAAAGCACTTTCTTTTAAGACTCAAAAGAATTCGAATTAAAACTCTTAAGTTTTTTTCTCATTCCCAATGTCCTCATTGGGAATGAATACAGTGATACAAACAGATAGTAAAAGTAAACTCCCTTAATGCTCTGTGTTTTCCCAAATCTTTTCATATTGTTCATCACTCAAACTTACCAACCCTAACTCTTCTAAAAAATTATAAAGTTCAAGCCATCGCATATCACCAGCTTTGATGTCTGTTTCAAGTCTTGGAATCGTATCTTTGATGATACTATTCATCAGTTCGCTCGGTTTCTCTACTGTATATATTCCCAATTTCACTTGTTCCCATCGTCCTCGATGGGAATGCATACAAGAATACAAATAATCAAAGCTAGCAAATGCGGTTTTGCTTTAGCAAAAAGCTTCCTCGAAAATACCACAAACTGCAATACAAACTCCCAAGCTGGAGCTTTGGAGCTAGGAGAAAACAAAATAAGGAAAATACAAATGGAAATAGTGGTTAACTCGCCACCAAGGGAAAATTATCTGGATTGTTTATAATCTCATCGGTCAAATCTACATCAAGTTTTTCCCAATAATAATGTCCTTGACGAAGCTCTTCAACACAAATAATTTCATCGATGGAACTTTGTCTAAACCACGGAAATTTACTAAACGGTAAAAAGAGTTCTTTGCCCCCGCTAAGTAACCAAAAGCCATTTGTGGAGATATTTGTTACTTCAGTTGTTGAAGAATCTTTGCCAAGCTGATATGCACTCATCTTTATGCTCCTCTATAATATTTCTGATTTCGCCCAGTTGTTTTTGTGAAAAACCTTGATTTGTAGCTAACTCAATGTTTGGCTGTAGCCAATATTTAGCTTCACCATCAGGGGAAATAACATGGATATGAACTCTACTTTCCTCTCTTGAAAAAAAGAAAAAACGGATATTCCCAACTTTAAAAACCGTAGGCATCTTAGTCCTTTTATTTTAATTAAAAATATTATAACTTACTTTGTATTACTTTTTGGTATGGAGTTTGGTACAAAAGCTACTTTACTCATTCCCATCGTTCTTTCGATGGGAATGCATACATACACACAACCACAAAATGCTCCAACTCAGGAGTAGGAGCAAGAGAATATATCTGCAATATATTTTAGGATTGGAGTTAAAACACCTTTTCAAGAGGGAAACAATCAAATAAATGGCTATGATTAGCTTGATGATTCTACAAATGAAGATAATTTTGATAATACTATAGAAGTAATCAATATCTTAGAATGGCTGATTATTTAACATTATATACTTCGTTTGATACGTGTTCAATTTTATAGAGTTATGCTATGATACACACAATATTATACGGAAAATAAAGAGGGAAATAAAATGGTAACATATTCCACAAATGAACTTGTTTCATCATCAGAGTTAGCCAAAAAGTTTGGGTCATATCTTTTACAACTGACAAATAATACAGTTGATAAGTTAGCAATTCTAAAAAACAATAAAGTTGAAGCAGTACTTGTTTCAAAAGATGAGTACGAAGCTATGAGCGAAACACTTAAAAAAGTAGAAGCACAACAAATCTTAACATCTATCAAAGCAGGTCTAAACGATGTTAAACTAGGTAACACAAAATCAATTAGTACACTATGGAATGAGCTTGATAATTGAGTACAGTGATAACTTTTTAAAAGAAGCAAAGAAGTTATCAAAAAAATTTAGGCTTTTAAAGTCTGACTTGCAACAAGCATTAGAGGAGATTGAACAGAATAATGATTTTGGTGTATTTTTAGGATTGAATCTTTTTAAAAAAAGAATAAAAAACTCTTCAATTCCAACTGGTAAAAGTGGCGGTTTTAGAGCGATTATCTATGCTCAACTTGAAGATAAAATTATTCTTATCTCTGTTTATTCCAAAACTGAAAAAGAAAGCCTGAGTGATGGAGAGTTAAGAGAACTCATTGAACAACATTTTACAATAGATGATTTACGAAACGAAAAGTAATTCCTCGTTCCCACTCTCCTGAGTGGGAATGCATACATACAACCACAAACTACACAATGCTCCAACTCAGGAGAGTAGGAGCAAGAAAAGTGAAAAATGTTGTTTTGTTTTCTTGGGGTATTATACTTCAACCCTTTGAGCTGAAATTTTGATGACTACTTCTCCCTCATCACTTAAATCATACCGTTCTACTATTTTCTTTTTCATATATCAGGGATATCCACGATAGTATCGATTTCAGCATCAGCAACACTCTCATAAGTTGTGACAACTGGGGCATTTCTATGTGGAGCATCTTTATCAACAAACATCGTAAGTTCTTTGTGGAAATCGAGTTTCACAGTCCCTGTTGGTCCGTTTCTTTGTTTTCCGATGATGATTTCCGCTTCTTCTATTGGTTTGTTGATAAACGCACTTTTATAAGCTTCCCCTTTGTCCTTTGATTCTTTCTCTTTTCTTTGTTCATCTCTCTCCTTGTAAACATCGTCACGATAGACAAACATTATGATATCGGCATCCTGCTCGATTGACCCAGATTCTCGTATATCACTAAGCATCGGTCTTTTATCTGGTCGGCTTTCTAGCCCACGATTCAGCTGAGAAAGTGCCAAAATAGGAACGCCCATCTCTCTTGCTAGCATCTTAAGCCCCCTACTGATTTCAGAAACCTCCAAGTGTCTATCTTTTCCACCTGTCCCTTGCATAAGTTGAAGATAATCGATGATGACCATTTTGATATTGTTCTCTTTATTTCCAGCGATTTTTCGCACCCGTGCTCTTAGTTGATTGATATTGACACTTCCACTATCATCGACAAAAAGTTTCTTTTTATTTAAGTCTTCAAAAGCCCTTGTGATAGCACTCCATTGTTTATCATCCAAATCCCCTTTTCTTACATTTTGCAAAGGAATTTTGGTTTTTGTACTCAATAACCTCATCATAAGTTGCTCTGCTGGCATCTCAAGAGAGAAAAATATCACTCCACATCCATTTTCTACATTTCTCAAAGCCGTATTCAAAACAAAAGAAGTTTTTCCCATAGCAGGACGAGCAGCTATTATCACAAGGTCACCATTATTAAAACCAGTTGTTTTTCTATCAAGCTCATCAAATCCAGTGGTTTCCCCTATAAGATAAGAATTTCCCCTTTGTTTCATCTTCTCCATATGAAGCAAAGTATCTGTAGTAATTTGGTACATATTTTTTAGCTCACTACTTGCGCTATCGGTTGTGATTTTATAGAGTGCATTTTGAACAAAATCTACCGCTTCACTAGCAGGAAGCTCATCTTCGATAGTCACTTTTTTGATAGAAGTAGCAAGAGAAATCAACTCCCTTTTCACCGAACTATCTTTAATCTCTTTTGCATACGCCATCGTATTTGAGATAGCATTTGCAGAAAGTATCTCAATCAAAACACTATCATCCACCTCTTTACTATCAACTCTTCGTCGTATAAACTCCTCATCGATTGGTAAATCTTGAGAGTTCAGTTGCTCCATCACTTCAAAAATCTTTTTGTGAGCAGGAAGATAAAAATCTTTTGGTTTGAGTATCCCTAAAATATCCTCTATAACCTCTGGGCTAAAAAAAATCGAGCTTAAAACTGCTCTTTCTATGTTTATTGCATAAATATTATCCATCAATTTCCTTCATTTGTAGTGTTTGTTGTGTTTTGTTTTGTAGAGTTTCCATCCTCTTTTTTTCCATTATCCATAAAAGGGATAAAAGGAACAGAAATCGTTCGTTTTATCATATTTACTACACCCTCTGCTGTATTTGAAATAGCATGAGTCGTAAATTCTTGAGTTTCAAAAGTTCCATTGATATCGACATTTGTCACAAAATTGCCATCATCTCCTGTTAGGATATACCCTATAAGTGGGATGTGATTGACAAATTTAGAGTAATCTTTCAAAAATATCACATCTATTCCAGCCTCTAATTTTTTATTTGCTATATCTACTTTTCCTTTTCCTTTAAAATCCATCATTTTACTTCTTGTATAAAATGATGGAAGATTAAGAAATTTATTTTCATAATCATAGTCAAATTTGACATAGCCATCTTTTATCAAATAACCATTCATATCAAAATTCGTTTCGCTCATTCTAAAAAGTGTTGGCAATGCCAAAAGGGGATTAATGATAGCTGGTGTGGTATTGACAAAACTAATAAGATTATTTAAAATTCTTACATTTTTTACCGTTGTATCTCTCACATACATTCCACCGTACATATTTGTTTTATTTCCGTCAATATCAAGTGAGAAAAGTCCATCATCAAAAATATCTTTTTTTGCCAAACTATTTATAAAGTTATCACTTAAACCTGTCGCTTTTATACTCAAACTATCTCCGCTTTTATACAATTTAATAGTGCTATTTTCATCTTGAGGCAAATATTTTATATCCATATCTTGCTTATAAAATTCTCCAAGGATTGAAGATGAATTCAAATCCATCCCATCAATCGAAACTTTTGAATTAAACATTTTAAGTGATATTTTTGGTAAATCTGAATTATTTTGCTCTGCTTGAACGACAGTTTCATTAGTTTTATCAGCTTGGTCTGATTTGAAAAGTGTGCTATTTATATCCACTCCCAAATCATTGATGATAATATTGGTATTTTGAAATTCTTTATTGCTAGAGATATGTAAAGTACCATTATTCAGACTTTTGTTTGAAACAAGATTTACTTTGCCTAAAAGATTGTTCAGTTTTCCAACAAAAAGATTTTGTGTGTTATTTGCATCTTTTGTGTAAGTTAGCAAATATTTTGGGATAGAAGCTTTTATTCCATTTTTAAAATCAACACTATATTGCAAAAATTCATTTTTCAAATCAAGATATTGTTTAAATGTAAAAGTTTTTAATTCAAGGTTTCCTTTTGAAGTATTTGTATCTAAGTTTGTCGTATTTGTAAGATAGGCAGAAGCATTACCCTCTAAATAATTTGTTTTGAGATTGATACTATTTTTCCCATACACCACATCTAAACCATTTAAAATAGTCTCTTTATTTTGCAAAGTTGCTGTCAAATCACTTGTGATATGTGCTTGAAATGGCTTATGTTTTACTTCATAATTTATGGTTTGATTTTGCAATTTTGCTACATCGTCATATTGAAAATTATTTATAAATAGGCTCCCATTTGACTTATCTTTGTCCAAATATGTAACATTAGAAATTTTTGCCGTATTATTATTTTCTATAATATCAGAATGAACAGTTACTTTTTCATCTTGATATTGGGCAAGAAAATTTTCAAAACTAATCTTTTTATCCTCTTTTGACCCAGTATCTTTCAAAAGTATTTCAATATTTCCACTTACTTTAGCTGTAAATGGTTGATGGTTTACTGTATACAATAAAGTCTGATTTTGCATTTTAGCTTTATCTTCATATTCATAATTTTCAATAGCCAAAGCACCATTGGAAACATTTTTATCAAAATAACTTGTATTATGTAAGGTCGCTAAATTTTGATTTTCTCTAATATTGGTATCAATAGTTGCTTGATTATTTTCATATCTCGCAACTAGTTTTTCAAATCGAATTTTGTTACTTTCATTTTTTCCATTATTTGTAAGCAATATCTCAATATCGCCTGTAATATTTGCTATAAGTGGCTCGTGTTCTACTTTATAATACACAGATTGATTTTGTATTTTAGCTTCATCTTTATACTCAAAATTACTTATGAATACTGTTCCATTTGAACTATTTTTATCCAAATCAGTTGTATGTTGAAGCGTTGCTGTATTATTTTCCTCTAAAATATTTGCATACAGTTTTACTGTATTATTTTTATAATTTAACTCAAAATTTTCAAATAAAACTTTTTGAGTTAAATTATTTTCTACTTGCATATCTACTCCAAAATCCCCATTACATTGAACATTCAATGGTTTATGTTGAACTTTAAAAGTAAACTGTTCAGAGTTTATTATCGCTTTATTATCGTAATTAAAATGACGAACAAAAAAATCTCCGGTTGTGATTTGTTCTTTAAGATTTGTATCTCCCACCACTGTTATAAAATTTGCTTTTGGGTCTTTGATATCAACAGCATAAAAAAGTTTTTTCTCTTTTAGCATTGCATTGAGATTTTCAATGTTTGCTACCATTGTCGTTGCTTTATGAATATCATTTTGTTTCGAGGCTATTTTTATTACATCCTTTTCGTATTCAATATGAAGCAAATCGGAGTGAAATGCATAATCCTCAAACAACACTTTATTGTTTGCAAGCTCCACCCTTACACTCACTTTTGTTTTTGAGTTTGGATCTGGTGGAGTGTGTTTTACATTGAGATGATTGTCTCCAACAGATACAACACCGTTTTGCACTTTAGCAACCGCAGAGATAACAGTTCCCAAATCATCTGAAAAAGGAATGTCAATATGTACTAAAGTGTGTGTCGCCCCCCTTATTTGTTTAAATGGGAGCTCAACTTCATAATTTCCAAGTATCTTCAAAATTCGCAAATCTAACATATTATAAATATCCAAATAGACTTTAAGAATGCCATCATGAGCCAAATCTACAATATCTATAGTCGAATTATCAAGCTTCACACCATCTAAAGTTGGATGTAAAAAACGAAAATTGATATCATCTTGAAAATGTACAAAAAACTTCTCTGCTAGAATTGGCGAAAGATTTTGATCAAAAATAATTGAAACAGCATCAAAAGTCAACTCTTTTTTTGTTCCATCTTTTAAGGCTTCAATCTCTTCTATATCAAGCAAAAGCTTGCCGCTAAAATTCATTTTTAGATTTTGATAGTAAAAGTTTTCAATCTCGACAATAAATTTTTGATGGTCACTACCAATTGAAATATTGCAGTCTAACTTTTTTCCTTGATAACCGAGATTACTAATTTGCAAAAAGAGTTTTTTATCATATTTTAAATACAATTCCGAAATATCAATACCACCAAAAGAAAGATTATTCAGTTTGATTCCATTAATTAGAAAAAATATCAGCAACATCACGGAAAATATAAAAAAAACAAGCAAAAGAGTTATAGCTTTAAATATAATAGAGTATATTCTCGTCATTTTTATAACCATCTTGTTTTATTTCACCTTGCCAATAGAATCAAAAAGAGTTGTTTTTATACCAAAAGGATCAACTTCTAATGCATTATCTTACCTAAATCAAAATGGATATAGCCTTAATTTTGTAGATAGAATAGCACTGTTTTTTATAGGGTACCCACAAAGTGGATGGATGGATATGGGGCTAAAAGCAGACAATACGAAACTTACAAAACTTGATTTTTTGCACAAAATAACAACATCAAAAGCTGCTCTTGCTACTGTTGTCTTAATCCCTGGAGAAACTTATTATTTCTTTTTAAATGAACTTGCCGATAAACTCAAACTTCCAAGAGAAGAGTTGTTTAAAGTGTATGCTGAACTTGCCTATAAAAAAGATGGAAATATCATCTCGCAAACCTACAATCTTCCAATTGGTATGAATCCAAGGGATTTGCTCCTGTATCTTTTCCAATATACAGATGAAGAATATCAAAAATACAGTATAAAGATATTTGGAAAATACTATAAACAAGTGTGGTACAAGTACATTATCATCGCTTCAGTTATCCAAAAAGAATCGGGTTCAAAAGCAGAGATGATGCAAGTTTCTGGTGTAGTGTACAATCGACTTGCCCAAAAAATGAAACTTCAAATGGATGGAACGCTTAACTATGGAGAGTTTTCCCATACAAAAGTAACTCCAACGATGATAGCAAATGACGATACTTCTTACAATACTTACAAGTATGCAGGTATCCCAACTGATCCTGTGTGTGCGGTGGAATTTGAAGCTATCAAAGCTGCCATTTTTCCTGCAAAAAATAGCTACCTATTTTTTATGAAAAAAGCTGAGGGGGGAGGTCATTCATTTGCTTCAAATTTCGAAGCCCATAAAGCAAATATAGCAACAACGGTAGCTCAAGAAAAGATTATTTCAAATGAAGAAACAAAGCCTATAGAACAAAAAGAAAAAGGGCTAGAAAAAAATGCAGAAAAAATTATTGAAAAGAAGAATGTAAAGTCAACGACTATGAAGTCAACAATTAAAAGTGATTCCAAAAATACAAACACTACAAAAAAGAAAGACGATATTGTAAAAAAGACAATAAAATCTTCTGAGAAAGAGGTTCCTCAACAAAAAAATTCTATCAAAAAAAACAAAACAGAAACACCTCAAAAAGAAACTTCAAAAGCAAAAGAAACAAAAAAAGCACCTGAAAAAACAAAAGCACCTGAAAAAACAAAAGATAAAAATGTTTACGATAAGTTACACAAAGAGAAAGATAAAAAAGAACCATCAAAACAAAAACCATCAAAAGAGTTATGGAAAGATATCTAAGCCATAGCATTTGATTCTATTGTACACTTTTTACTTATGTATCAAAATGAAACATATTAAATAAATTACCCATTTTTTTTGTTACTTTTTAATATCTAAAAACTTTTTAATGCTAAAATCCAATCACATTAAAACACAAAGAAAAGGAAACAAAAATGTCAGCAAAAATAATTTGGTCAAAAATAGACGAGGCTCCAGCTCTTGCAACTTATTCATTTTTACCTATAGTAAAAGCATTTGTAAAAGATGCAGATGTAACAGTAGAACTAAGCGATATTTCACTTTCAGGAAGAGTTATAGCAACATTTTCTGATAGATTAAAACCTGAACAACAACAATCTGATGCCTTAGCAACTCTTGGTGAATTAGTTCAAGACCCAGATTGTAATATTATAAAATTACCAAATATTTCAGCTTCTATTCCACAATTAAAAGAGTGTATTTCTGAGCTTCAATCACAAGGCTATAATATACCTTCGTATCCAGAAGATGCTCAAACCGATGAAGAAAAGGCTATTAAAGAAAAATTCTCAACTTGTTTAGGAAGTGCTGTAAATCCAGTTTTAAGAGAAGGAAATAGCGATAGAAGAGCAGCGGTTGCAGTTAAAAATTTTGCGAAGAAAAATCCACATAAACTTAGAGCTTTTGCTGAAAACTCAAAAACTTGTGTCGCTCATATGACTGGGAATGATTTTTATGAAAATGAGCAATCACTTATCAAAGAGGGAAATGGAAAAGTTACAATTGAACTTAATGGTAAACTTTTAAAAGAGATTAATGCAGTTGATGGTGAAATTTTAGATGGAACATTTATGTCAGCTAAGGCTTTAAGAGCATTTTATCAAAAAACTTTAGATGATGCTAAAGCAAACGATATCCTTTGGTCTTTACATTTAAAAGCTACTATGATGAAAATCTCAGATCCAATTATGTTTGGACATGCAGTTGAAGTATTTTTCAAAGATGTATTTGCTAAATACGCAGATGAGTTTAAAGCAATAGGTTACAGTGCAAATCTTGGACTTGGGGATCTTTACAAAAAACTTGAAAAATCTAGCAAAAAAGCTGAAATCGAAACAGCTTTAATGGCGGTTTACGAAACTCAACCAAATATGGCGATGGTTGATAGTGATAAAGGTATCACAAATCTTCATGCTTCAAACGACATCATCATAGATGCTTCTATGCCAGTTGTTGTAAGAGATGGTGGGAAAATGTGGAATTCTGCTGGAAAAGTACAAGAGTGTGTTTCTGTAATTCCTGATAGAACTTATGCTACTTTTTATAAAGAAATTGTTGATGATTGTGTAGCTAATGGTCAATTTGATGTAACAACTATGGGAAATGTTGCAAATGTTGGTTTGATGGCACAAAAAGCTGAAGAGTATGGTTCGCATCCTACAACTTTTGAAATCGCTGAAGATGGTGTAGTTGAAGTAAAAGATGAAAACGGTACAGTTTTAATGAGCCACAATGTTGAAAAAGGTGATATTTGGAGAATGAGCCGAACTAAAGATTCAGCTATCAAAGACTGGGTTAAATTGTCTCATGAAAGAGGGATGATTACTGGCGAGCCTGTAATTTTTTGGCTTGATAGTTTTAGACCACATGATGCAAATTTAATTAAAAAACTTATGACTTATTTACCAACTCATTTGGAGAAATCTCCTATTAACTATGAAATTTTAGCTCCAAAACAAGCTATGAAATATAGTTTAAGAAGAGTAAGAGCTGGACTTGACACTATAAGTGCAACTGGAAATGTTTTAAGAGATTATTTAACTGACCTTTTCCCAATTTTAGAGCTCGGAACATCGGCTAAAATGCTTTCAATAGTACCATTATTAACTGGTGGTGGTGTATTTGAAACAGGTGCAGGTGGTTCAGCTCCTAAACATGTTGAGCAATTTGTAAAAGAAGGACATTTAAGATGGGATTCTTTAGGTGAGTTTTTAGCACTTGCTGAGTCTTTAAGATTTATCGCTCAAAAACACAATTCGAAAGAACTTGAAGCTGTAACTGAAGCACTTGATGTTGCAAATGCAGGGTATCTTGATAACAATAAAGCTCCAGGAAGAAGTGCAGGGGAGCCTGATAATAAAGCATCTCATTTCTTTGTAGCACAATATTGGGCAGAGGCTTTGGCATCTCAAACAAAAGCACCATCAATTGCCGTTAAATTTGCTCCAATCGCAAAAGCTTTAGTTGAAAATGAAGCTACAATTATGGCTGAGCTTATGGCTGTTGAAGGAAAAGCTCAAGATATTGGTGGATACTATCATCCAAATGATACAAAAACAACTGTAGCGATGAGACCATCTGCTACATTAAATGCAATCATAGATAACATATAATCTTTCGAGCACTTCACAAAGGGGACAAATTCCCTTTGAAGCGCTACAAAATGAAAATATTCTCAGAAAACTAAAGGTTGAAGCTCGCTAAAAGCTTCAACCTTTAGTTTTTTGTAAATAAGAAAGCTATACAATAAGCCAGATTTATATAAAGGGGTAAAAATGCGAGGTAAAAGGGTAGGAATAGTAGGAATTGGGAATGTAGGTTCAACTTGTGCGTATATTTTAGCAATGAATGGAGCTTGTCATGAGGTAATTTTACGATCAAGTAGTAATCCAACAAAAGCAAAAGGTTTGGCTCTTGATATGTCTCAAGCAGTTCAAGCAGCAAGAAAACATACAGTTGTAAAACATGCTGAGCGACCTGAAGATTTAATCGACTGTGATGTTATTGTTGTAGCTGCAGGAAGTCCACGACTCCCTGGAATGAATAGAGATGATTTGCTTATCAAAAATGCAGAAATTATGAGAACTGTAATGGCAGATATTATGAAATACTCTCCAAATGCGATCATTATCCCTGTATCAAATCCACTAGATGCTATGGTTTATGTAGCATTAAAAGAAAGTGGTTGGCCACGAAATAGAGTTTTAGGGATGGCTGGTATTTTAGATAGTGCAAGAATGGCTCACTTTGTTTATGAAAAACTTGGATATGGTGCTGGTCAAATTAGATGTTCTGTAATGGGTGGGCATGGTGATGATATGGTTCCACTTCCTAGATTTTCAACAGTTGCTGGCGTTCCACTTACAGATTTACTTTCTTGGGAAGAGATTCACGAGATAGTAGAAAAAACCAAAAAAGGTGGAGCCGAAATCGTTTCTCTCTTAAGAGACGGAAGTGCTTATTATGCTCCTGCAAAAGCAGCTTCACTTATGGCTGAGGCAGTTTTAAGTGATACGAAACAAATCTATCCATGCAGTGTTATGCTTGATGGCGAGTATGGATACAAAAATACAGTCAGTGGTGTTCCTGTTATGATTGGTGCAACTGGAGCTGAAAAAGTTATCGAAGCAAATTTAAATGATGACCAAGATAGAAAATTTGCAAAATCAGTTGGTAGTGTTGTTGAACTTGTAGATGCACTTTATACAAATAATTTTTATACACGATAACTAAAAACAAAATAAAGGATACAAAATATGAGAGTAATAGAATTTAATGATGTTGTAAAAGCGATAAGAGATATTATCGTTCATTGCGGCACAGATTTACCACAAGATGCTTATGATGCTTTAAAAACTGCTATGGAAGAGGAAAAATCTCCAGTTTCCAGAGAAGTTTTAAAACAAATCTTAGAAAATGCAGATATTGCGAAAAGTGAAAAAAGACCACTCTGTCAAGATACTGGACTAGCTGTATTTTTTGTAAAAGTTGGGGATGAAGTAAAAATAAATGGTGGATTACTCAAAGATGCTATCAATAAGGGGACAGAGCAAGGATATATAGATGCTTATCTTCGAGCTTCAACTTGTGAGCCATTTAGTAGAGCAAATTTAAAAGACAAAATCGGTTATAACTTACCAGCTATTATCCACTTTGACATAGTTGCTGGAGATAAAATAGATGTTGAATATGCAGCAAAAGGTGGTGGAAGTGAAAATGTTTCTCGAGCTACAGTTTTAGCTCCAGCTGCTGGGAAAGATGGAGTTTTAAAATTTGTAAAAGAGTGTATCTCTAATGCAGGTCCAAATCCTTGTCCTCCTATTACTGTTGGAGTTGGGATTGGTGGAACTTTCGAAAGAGCTGCAATTTCAAGCAAACATGCACTTTTTAGAACACTTGGAAGTGTAAATGAAGACCCTGAAATGGCAGAGTTTGAAGGACAAATTTTAGAAGTGTTAAATAAACTTGGAATTGGAGCTATGGGGATGGGCGGAACTAAAACTGCTTTGGCGGTTCATATTGAGTCGAACCCTTGTCATATAGCATCTTTACCAGTTTCAGTGAATGTGCAATGTCATAGTTCAAGACATGCACATATCACAATTTAGTTGAAAATTAGGAGAATCTTGAATGAGCAAAACATATTATTTAACAACACCTTTAACTGAGGAAACAACAAGAGAATTAAAAGCTGGGGATATCGTATATCTAAACGGAATAGTTTATACAGCGAGAGATGCTGCACATAAAAGACTAGTAGATTTAATCGAAGCAGGAGAAGAATTACCTTTTGATTTGAAAGGAAGCGTCATTTATTTTGTAGGTCCAACTCCTCCAAAACCAGGTGACCCAATAGGAAGTGCAGGACCAACTACAAGCTATCGAATGGATACTTACTCACCTACTCTTCTAAAAAATGGAAGTTTAGGAATGATAGGAAAAGGAAAAAGAGACCAAGGGGTAAAAGACGCTTGTATAGAATATGGTGGCATCTATTTTGGAGCAACCGGAGGAGCGGGTGCATTACTCGGGAAAAAAATCACGAGTTCAGAAATTATCGCATATCCTGAACTTGGACCTGAAGCTATTAGAAAAATAACTGTGGTGGATTTCCCTGTAACTGTTATTAATGATACTTTTGGAAATGACCTCTACCAAATGGGTAGAGAGCAATACGAAGTAAAATAACACGAAAATTTATTTTTATAAAAAAATTTACACAAGCACCCTTTTCTACACACTCAATATTTTTTAGTGTGTAGAAACTAAACACTACTCATATTATCTTAGAAAATCCTACTTTTAATTTTTTTATTTTATCCCTACTTTGTTATACTTTTATAGTTCAGAGCCACTTGCAAATTCAAAGATTTTGAGTATGAATAGTAGCGATTATTAGATTTTCACTTTAAAAATCACTTTTTGCTCCTTCGCAAATGGTTATTTTTAAAAGGGAAAGATGATGATTGAAATTGTTTATAATCATTTGTTTGAATTTGTAAGTGGCTCTCCAATCTAAAGAGGAGTAAATATGAATATTCATGAATATCAAGCAAAACAAATTTTTGCTAAATATGGTGTGCCAACACCGAGAGGTATCGTGGCAAATACACCAGCACAGGCTGTTGCAAATGCTCACGAACTTGGTGGAAAATTATGGGTTGTAAAGGCTCAAATACATGCTGGAGGAAGAGGACTTGGTGGGGGAGTTAAATTGGCTCGTTCTATTGAGGAAGTTGAAACTTTCACTAAAGAGATTTTGGGTATGACACTTATTACTCATCAAACAGGACCGGAGGGGAAACTTGTACAAAAAGTCTATATCGAAGAGGGTGCGGATATCAAGGATGAACTCTATTTAGGTGTAGTGCTTGATAGAGCAAAAGAGATGCCAATTATTATGGCTTCGACACAAGGTGGTATGGAAATAGAAACTGTAGCCCATGACAATCCAGAAAGAATAATCAAAGTTGCAGTTGACCCAGCTATTGGTTTTCAAGGATTTCACGGGAGAGAACTTGTCTTTGGTTTAGGAATTACCGACCCAATTGAACAAAAGAAATTTATTAGTTTTGCTTCAAAATTATATAAACTTTATATGGAAAATGATGCTGAGATGATAGAAATTAATCCATTAATTAAAACAGCAAATGGTGATTTTTTAGCGCTTGATGGGAAAATGGGATTTGATGATTCAGCACTAGGACGTCATCCAGATATCGAAGATATGAGAGATATTAGTGAAGAAGATGCAGATGAAAGAGAAGCAAGTCAATATGGACTTTCATATATTTCACTTGATGGTGAGATTGGTTGTATGGTAAATGGAGCTGGACTAGCTATGGGAACAATGGATACAATCAATTATATGGGTGGAACACCTGCGAACTTCCTTGATGTTGGTGGAAAAGCAAATGCTGAAACTGTTGCAAAAGGATTTGAGATTATCCTTAAAAATCCAAAAGTAAAAGCGATTTTCGTAAATATTTTTGGTGGAATTGTAAGATGTGATAGAATCGCAAATGGTATTTTAGAAGCTACGAAAATGGTAGATGTAAGGGTTCCAGTAATAGTTAGACTTGATGGTACAAATGCACCTGAAGCTGCAGAGATTCTAAAAAATGCAAATATAGCAAATGTTATAGCAGCAACTGACTTAGCTGATGGTGCAGCTAAAGCAGTAAAAGCAGCTAAAGGAGAAAAATAATGTCAATTTTAGTAAACAAAGACACAAAAGTAATCGTTCAAGGTTTTACAGGTAAAGAGGGAACTTTCCATGCTGAGCAATGTATTGCATATGGAACTCAAATTGTTGGAGGTGTAACTCCAAACAAGGGTGGACAGGAACATCTTGGAAAACCTGTTTTTAACACAGTAAAGGATGCTGTTGCTACGACTGGTGCGACCGTAACTATGATATTTGTACCGCCTGTTTTTGTGGCAGATGCTGTTATGGAAGCTGCTGCTGCTGGTATTACTTTAGCTGTTATTATCACAGAAGGTGCACCTGTAAGAGATATGCAAGCTGCAAAAGCTTATGCTACAAAACATGGAATGATGACAATCGGACCAAACTGTCCAGGAATTATCACGGCAGAAGAGTGCAAAATAGGAATTATGCCAGGAAATATTTTCAAAAAAGGAAATGTAGGGCTTATAAGTAAGTCTGGTACTTTAACTTATGAGGGTGCAAATCAAGTGTGTAAAGAAGGATTTGGTATCACAACTGCAGTTGGAATTGGTGGAGACCCAATTATCGGTCTTTCATATAAACAATTATTGCCTATGTTTGAAGCAGATCCTGAAACTCATGCAATTGTTATGATTGGTGAAATTGGTGGGGATCTTGAAATACAAGCAGCTGCTTATATCAAAGAACATATCACAAAACCAGTTGTTGCATTTATCGCTGGACAAACTGCACCAAAAGGTAAAAGAATGGGACATGCTGGGGCGATAGTATCTGGTGGTGCTGGAACGGCTGCAGAAAAAATGGCCGCACTTGAAGCTGCTGGAGTTACAGTTGTTGTCTCTCCCGCTGATATTGGAAAAGCTATAAAAAAGGTTCTTTCAAAATAATAGTTTGAAAGTGTAATCTTTGTAAATAAAAAAAAAGGGACTTGAGCTTTCAAGTCCCTTTTTTATTTATTATTATTTAACAAATATTTAATATTTCAACTTATTTTAAGCTTTACTCATTATAATTCGCGAAACTTTTTTGGAGAGAAATTTCAAACCTAAAAGTCTAAAATCAAAATTAGGAATTACATATGAAAAAAGTACTGTTTACAGCTCTTGTTACGTTAGGTTTAGTTGCATCTTTTAGTGGATGTTCAAAAAAAGAAGAAGCTCCTGTAGCTGCTCCAGTTGAAACTGTTGCTCCTGCTGCTGAAGTTGCTCCTGTTACTGAAGCTCCTGCAGTGGAAGAGAATACTACTGAAGCTCCTGTTGCTGAAGTAAAATAATTTAGTTAGAAACCCAATTTATTTGGGTTTCGCTTTATTAATCTTAAAGATCTCAAAAAAATCCTTAATTTCTCAACCAAAGTTTCTTAATTTCAAAGAAAAAAATTCTTTCTCCATTAATTATTTCAATCTTATTTTTTATTACTAAAAAGAACTGTAATTCTTTATAATTTACAAATCATTAAAAATCAAAATCTTTCTCATATTCTACTGCTTCAAAATGTAACACTCTGCATAATAGCTATAAAATAATTATTTGTATAAAAATATTATTGTACTATATTAGGTAATATACTATTAGTAATGTATGAAAAACATATGTTCTATTTAAATCTATTGAATAATGAAGGGGAAAAAATGTCATTAATGGTAGCACCAGAAAATACTCCTGTATGGGTTAATACAGCTAGATGCAAGGCATGTGATGTATGTGTAAGCGTATGTCCAGCAGGTGTTCTTTCTATGAAAGCGGAACCTACTTCTACTCTTGGAGCGATGATTGAAATCGTTGCATTAGAAGATTGTATTGGTTGCAATGATTGTGAGTTAAGTTGTCCAGATTTCGCAATTTATGTTGCAGATAAAAAAACAGATAATATAAAATTTGCTAAATTAAGCGATCAAGCTAAAGCAAGAGCTGAAGCTATTAAAAATAATAATTATAGATTACCTATAAATTACGGTAAATAAGGAGAAAATGAATGATAACTAGAGAAATGATATCTACTGGTAATGAATTATCAGCGATAGCGGCGATTGATGCTGGATGTATGTTTTTTGGTGGATATCCGCTAACTCCATCAAGTGAAATTATGCATGTAATATCTGATCTTTTGCCTGAAATTGGTGGAGCAGCGATACAAATGGAAGATGAGATTGCAGGTATATGTTGTGTTATAGGTGCTTCAATGAGTGGAGTAAGAGTTTTAACAGCAACTTCAGGTCCTGGTGTGTCACTAAAAGCTGAGAACTTGGGGCTTGCTCAAATGACCGAAACACCTTTGGTTCTCATAAATGTTATGAGAGGTGGTCCATCAACTGGTCTTCCAACAAGAGTTTCGCAAGGTGATGTTCTTCAAGCAAAAAATCCATCACATGGAGATTATAAATCAATCACATTGTGTGCTGGAAACTTAGCTGAATGTTATACAGAAGTGGTAAGAGCATTTAATCTAGCTGATAGATTTATGCAACCTGTTATCGTTTTAACAGATGAAACTTTAGGTCATATGCATGGAAAAGCGATTGTACCAACCGCAGAAGCTGTAAAAGCGGGGATAGTCCCAAGAAAGAAATTTGAAGGACCTGCTAACGAGTATTTCCCATACGGGTGTGAACATGATGAACCAGCTACTTTAAATCCAATGTTTGAAGGATATAGATACCATTTTACAGGTTTGCATCATGATAAAAATGGTTTTCCGACTGAAGAGATTGAAACTTGTAGAAAACTTATCCAAAGATTGGAAGATAAGGTTGAACTGCATAAAGATGAAATTGAATTAAATGAAGAATATATGATGGAAGATGCTGAAGTGATGATTATTGCTTATGGTTCTGTATCACTTGCTGCTAAAGAAGCCATTAGACACCTAAGAGCAGAGGGAATCAAGGCAGGATTGTTTAGACCAATTACTTTATGGCCAAGTCCTGCTACAAGAATTAAATATTTTACAGACAAAATTAAAAATGTTCTTTGTGTAGAGTTAAATATTAAACAATATACGGCTGAAGTTGAAAGAGTTTCTAGCAGATTAGATTTAGAAGGTCTTTATAAAGTAAATGGTAGAGCTATTTCTCCACATGAAATTGTAGCAAAAGTTAAGGAGGTATTTTAAAATGGCATTTAATTACGATAAATACTTAAGATTAGAAAAAATGCCGACACTATGGTGTTGGGGATGTGGTGATGGTGTTGTCTTAAAAGCTGTTATTCGAGCTATTGATACGATAGGTTGGAAGCAAGATGATGTTTGTGTTGTTTCAGGAATTGGATGTTCTGGAAGATTTTCTTCTTATGTTGACTTCAATACGGTACATACAACTCACGGGAGAACAATAGCTTATGCAACAGGTATTAAGTTGGCAAATCCTAGCAAACATGTTATTTGTGTTGCTGGAGATGGTGATGCTCTTGCTATTGGTGGGAATCATACAATTCATGGTTGCAGAAGAAATATTGATCTTAATTTTGTAATGATTAATAATTTTATTTATGGTCTTACAAATTCTCAAACATCACCAACGACTCCACAAGGTTTTTGGACTGTGTCTCAAAAAGCTGGAAATATTGACCCTACTTTTGATGCTTGTAAATTAGCAATCGCTGCTGGTGCTTCGTTTGTAGGTAGAGAAACTATGCTTGATCCTAAAAAACTTGAAAAGCTTTTAGTTAAAGGTTTTGAACATAAAGGTTTTTCTTTCTTTGATGTTATGTCAAATTGTCATATCAATCTTGGTAGAAAAAATAAAATGGCAAGTGCTATGGAAAATCTTAACTGGATTGATAGCATCACCACTCCGCTTTCAAAATGGGAAAAACTATCTCCTGAAGAACAAATGAATATTTTTCCAACAGGAATTTTGAAACATGATGATACAGCTAGAGAGTATTGTGATATGTACGAAGAGATTAAAGCAGTGCATCAAGGTAAACGAAAAGTTATCACTCAAGATGACTTTGAGAAAAAAATATAAGGAGAAACCTATGGCTAGAACATTAATGAGATTTACAGGTGTTGGTGGACAAGGTGTTCTTCTTGCGGGTGAAATTTTTGCGGAAGCTAAAATTAAAGCTGGCGGGAATGGATTAAAAACAGCAACATATACATCTCAAGTAAGAGGTGGTCCAACAGTTGTTGATATCACGCTTGATGATGATGAAATTTTTTATCCTTATGCAAACGATGGTGAAATTGATTTTATGCTCTCCGTTGCCCAAGTGAGCTATAACTCTTTTAAAAACGGAGTTACTCTTGGCGGAACAATAGTTATAGAACCAAACCTAGTCCATCCAACAGATGAGGATAGAAAAAAATGGAATATTGTAGAGATTCCTATTATTACAATTGCAAAAGAAGAAGTTGGTAATGTTATTACTCAATCGGTTGTAGCACTTGCTATCGCTAATAATTTTACAAATGCTATTGATAAAGAGTTACTCAAAGAAGTAATGCTTGATAAGGTTCCAACGAAAGTGCATCCAGTAAATCTAAAAGCTTTTGATTTAGGATATAAGTATTCAGATGAAGCAAAAAAAATAAATAGAGAGTAACCTCTATTTATTAGAAAAAATGCAATTTATTGAAAGCTTTATGGGCAAGTTTAAAAACTTGCCCACTCATCGTCATCATTATTTGATGCTGCGATTGGTTTCATTGGTGCAGACGGTGTAGTTTTAGCTACTGGAGTTGGAGCTGAAGCTTTTGATTTTGAAGCAACAACTAGTTGCATTGCTAGTGCAGAATGAGTTGATTGTTTTCGGGGAAAGTTCACTTCGTGACCGCTATTCGCTATTTTTGTCATATTCTTCGCTTTTACTTCATTTTTCCCTATAAACTCTTTCTCATTTGCACTTTCAACTATAAATTTTGCGATAGTATCAGTTTGAACTGCTACATCATGTGTTTGAGATGCTATTGAAGCATTTCTTTGTGTTTGTTGATCTAAAGAATTTACTGCATCATTTATTTGATTTATACCTGCAAGTTGCTCTTTGCTTGCAAGTTCTACATCTTTAATAAGATTGATAGTCTGTTCTATATTCATATTCAGATTACTATATCCACTTATCATACTATCAGCTATTTTTTTGCCGTTATTCGCTTTTTGTGTTGCGTTTGATACAAGTTTTTTAATCTCATTTGCAGCATCTGCACTTCTTGTTGCAAGGTTTCTTACCTCTTGTGCAACAACTGCAAATCCTTTGCCAGCCTCACCAGCGGTTGCTGCCTCTACTGCTGCATTTAAAGAAAGGATATTTGTTTGGAAAGCTATTTGATCAATAATAGTGATAGCTTCACTAATAGCGTTTACCTCTTTATTGATTTCATCCATAGCTCTAGTAGTTTCAGTAGCTAATTGTTTTCCTTCACTTGAAGC
>CAMCYD010000007.1 GCA_945883785.1 Helicobacter pylori PMSS1 | reverse complement strand
TCGTCTAAGTGAACTAAATTTCTTACCACAATCATTACATTTATACCTCTGAATTCCTCTACGAATACCTATCTTTTTGGTGTTATTTTTTTTGCAATTTGGACAAGTTCTAGTGTTTTTTTATAGCCATTTGTAAATAAACCTTCTTTAGGCCCTATAGTATCGTAGTTTGCTTAAGTTTTTAGACCCCCAAATTTTTCATTAAATCAAATTTGTTACCTAAAAGGTATTAAGTAACGATTTAGGTAACATTATTTGTAAGATTTCATAATATTTGATGATATTATATGAGAGTGATTATATCGTAAGAAGTTCGTATTATCAAGGGTTTTTAGTAGTATTTGAGATTAAGTGAGATAGTTAATTGGTGGAGTTGTGGGGGATCGAACCCCAGTCTTAAAACAGTTTATATCAGCGTCTACATGTTTAGAAGGATTGAATAATTTCACCTTACAGCTTCTCAACCCGCAAAAGCAACTGCAAGGCTAAGATTTAAAATGTCCTTTTGAAAAATAATCACTCTTTCAAAAGTAAGCTATATTTGATGAGCCTTCCAAAAATCTACTTATATAGCATCAGTAGCGGAAAGCCTCCTAAAGTTTGTTAAACTTACGCTGCGTGAGCGTAAGCAGGAGTATAATTTGTATTGTTTGCGTTTAAAAACGATGGATAGATTTACGATATATCCAAATCGACATGCAACTAATACTTACTGCTCTAATCGATACCAAGTCAACCCCATTGTCTTGTACTCAAAAAGTTTGGAAGTGTAGCAAAAAAATAAAATTTATACAAGTTCTAAAAGAGTGCAAACACAAGAAATTTTAAGTCGATGTTTCACGATGAAGCTTTAGTATTTTAGTTGGAACTAGCTATTATTATGACATCAAATATTAAGGACTTTTCTTGCCAATCTTTCAACCCTCAGTTTTAAAAAACTTTCCACAAGATGAAAGTAAAATAGCTCCTAGATGGGCTAAATATCAAGAGTTTTTATCCAAAATAGACTATATCAAAACTCAAAAAGAGGAAAAATATCAAGATGGGTTTCTAAGAGATATCTTTGAAAATACCCTTGGATATACTCTTGATATGACAAATCCTCAAAGTTTCAATCTTGAACGAGAGAAGAAAAACGAAACAGATGGGAAAAAAGCCGATGGTGTCATCATCTTAAATTCTGAAGTTGTAGGAGTTATCGAACTCAAAGACCAAAAAACAAAAAATCTTGACCAAATCGAAGCCCAAGCATTTAACTATCACAACTCCCACACAAATAGTAAATATATCATCATCTCAAATTTTGATGAGTTACGATTTTATATTGATAAGAAAACTGCTTATGAGAAATTTAACCTTTTTAGTTTAACTTATGATGAGTTTAAAAAACTCCATTTGCTTCTTAGTTTTGAAAGTATAAAAGAGGATATTCCACTTAAACTCAAAGAGAAATCAACAACCTTTGAAGCTGAAATAAGCAAACAACTCTACAAAGATTTTAGTACATTTAGAACTCATCTTTTTGAAAATATTGTAAAAAATAATGACCAAACAGAAAAATCAACACTTCTAAGGCTTACACAAAAACTTTGCGATAGGATTATCTTTATACTTTTTGCAGAAGATAGAGAACTCCTCAAACACAACACCATAAAAGAGATACGAGAACATTTTGCCAATCAAGCTTTTACAAACTATACACTTTATGATATTTATAAATTTTATTTCGATGCTATAAACAACGGAAATGACAAACTACAAATACCAAAATACAACGGAGGACTTTTCGCAAAAGATGAGCTACTAGATAGCCTCAAAATAGATGATATTTCTCTTGATATGGAAGCTCAAAAGTTAAGTGACTATGATTTTGCAAGTGATATTTCAGTCAATATCTTAGGGCATATCTTCGAGCAATCTCTCACCGACCTAGAAGAGATACAGTCAAATATAGACGATATTGCATTTGATAAAACAAAATCAAAAAGAAAAAAAGATGGGGTATTTTACACGCCTGAATACATCACAAAATATATCGTCCAAAACACTTTAGGGAAACTCTGTGAAGATAAAAAAACAGAACTTAACCTACAAAATGTACAAAACCCAGCAAATCCCAAAAAACTCACCAAAGAGGAGAAACAAACATTACAGAATATCTATGCTTATAGAGAATACCTCCTAAACCTCAAAATCCTAGACCCAGCTTGTGGAAGTGGAGCATTTCTAAACCAAGCACTAGAATTTTTGATAAAAGAACACAATGACCTTGATATGCTAAGACGAGCCTATGAAAATGAACTTTTGAGTTTGTACGATATAGAGACAAATATCCTAGAACACAATCTTTACGGAGTAGATATCAATGAAGATGCGGTTGAGATAGCAAGGCTAAGTCTTTGGCTACGAACTGCTCAAAGAGGGAAATCGCTTACAAATTTGAGTGAAAAAATAGTGTGTGCAAATAGCCTTTTAAATATGCCATTTAGTGAAAATAGTTTTGATGTTGTTATTGGTAATCCGCCGTATGGGGCAAAACTTGAAAATGATGAACAAAAATATTATGAAATAGAGTCAAAAGAGAGTGCGATTTTGTTTATGTTACTTTCTCATAAACTTTTAAAAGAAAATGGACTTCATAGTTTTATTATTCCAAAGCCCTTTATTTTTTCATCAACTTGGGAAAGCATAAGAGATAAATTTAAAAATGAACTTTTTTGTATTGTTGATTGTGGTAAAGTTTGGGAGGAAGTAAAACTTGAACAAGTCATTTACTCATTAAGAAAAGATAATATTTTTGAAGATTATGACAACTTAGTACTTCAAAAAGGTGAGTTTATAAATATTGCAAATATTCAAAAAAATCTTTACGATGAGTTTGGATTTTTTATAAATGGTGTAAAGCAAAACGAAATCATTATTGCATTAAAAATCAAAAAAGATAAATTAAGCTTATTGAATATTTCAGTTGAAAGTAATCGTGGTGGAATGTTTCAAAAAGAAGTAAAAAATAATGAAAAATTGAAAGTGTTGGCGGGTGCGAATATACAACGATATGAGATCAAAGGACTCAAGGGATTTCTTAGTACAGATGTAAAACTAACAGATAATTCATATTTACGAGACAATAGTGTTTTGTTTCAAGAAATTATTGCACATATTATGAATCCGATTGACCATATAAAACTTACTGGAACAGTAGTAAATGATAATTTTGCACAATATGTAATTTTGGATACCATTCAACAAATTACACTTAATGCCAATTTTTCAAATAAATTTATTTTAGGACTACTTAACTCAAAACTTTTAAATTGGTATATTTATAGATTTATTTTTGCTAAAGCTGTTAGAACAATGCACCTATCTAATCAAATTATTAACAGAATACCTGTTGTTAAAATTGACAAAGAAAAACAACAACCATTTATAAATCTTGTTAATGAGATTTTAGAAAGTAAACAAAAAATCAAAGATTATAAAATCCTCTTTGATGAAGCAAAAAACACAAATAATTTTGATAGAGAAATAGCTCTTAAAAAAGAACTGGAAAAATTAGAAAATCTTTGTGCAACAAATGAAAAAATAATAGATGAGATGGTTTATAAACTGTATGATTTAAGTGATGATGAGATTAAAATTGTGGAAGGTGTTTAGTTGAATAAAGATGATATAAAATTTATACGGCAAAAAGATTTTAAATTTTTAAAAGAAATTGGTCAAGGAGCTTTAGGGAAAACTGTTTTACTAAAAGATGAAGATTTAAATGTTGAATTTGTATGCAAAAAATATATACCCATTAGTGGTGTGCCAAAAGAACAATATTTTAAGAATTTTTTGTTAGAAATAAAATTGCTTCATCTTCTATACCATAAAAATATCGTAAGAGTTTTTAATTATTATTTATATCCTAATCATTTTACAGGTTATATTGTAATGGAATTTATAGAAGGGCTAGAAATAGACATTTATCTTGAAAAATATCCTGAAAATATAAATAACATTTTTGAGCAAGTAATAGATGGATTTGTATATTTAGAAGAAAATTCAATTTTACATCGTGATATTAGACCTTCAAATATTATGGTTGATAATAATCATAATGTTAAAATAATTGATTTTGGATTTGGTAAACAACAAGCATTTATACACGATGATGAAAAAAGTATTAGTTTAAATTGGTGGGGTGGCGAAAAACCTGATGATTTTAAAACTAATATATACAACTTTCAAACAGAAATATTTTTTATTGGTAGATTATTTAAAAATATAATTAATGATATGGATTGTTCTTTCAAATATAATAATATTTTACATCAAATGATTGAAATAAATCCAATAACTAGAATAAATTCTTTTCAAAATATACTAAGAGGTATAAAAGAAGAGGAAAATAATATAATTGAACTATTTGAGTATGATGAGAAACAAACTTATTTACAATTTGCTAGATATTTTTCTGATGCTTTATCTTCAAGAGAAGAAAGTTCAAAGATAATTATGAATGTTAATTTAATTATAAAAGATTTGGAATTATTACAAAAGAGAACTTTACTTGAAGAGTATATTAATCCATTAAATATTTTTCAAATTTTTCTATCAGGAAATTATAAATATTGGAAAAGAAAACAATTTCCAGTATATGTTTTTGAAAATTTTGTAGAACTATTTAAACAAAGTTCATTAGAAAAGCAAAATATTATTTTATATAATTTAGAAACAAGATTTTTAACTATTGAATCTTTTTCTAATTCTTATGATGATATAGAAATACCGTTTTAATAAAAATACCTTCACTCGTTCCCAATCTCCAGATTGGGAATGCAGATAGCAACATAATAAGTCTAGGTATAAATTCCAAAGCTGGAGCTTTGGAACTAGAAACAGAAAATACAACCAATGCAAAATCTGTCAAACTGCAATGTTTTTAAAGAAAATTTCCAAAAGATGATAGGATAACAAAAACAAAAGAGGAAATTGCTATGACTGAGCAAAATAATCAAAATATAGTTGTCTATAATGATGGGGAATTAGAGCTAAAAGTATCTCTAAAGAGTGAAACACTTTGGCTTACTCAAAAACAATTAGGTGAACTTTTTGATGTTGAATCTAACAATATCACATATCATATTCAAAATATTTACAAACAAAAAGAGCTTGAAAAAAATCCAACTACTCAAAAAATTAGAGTAGTTCAAAAAGAGGGAAATAGAAATGTTGAAAGGGATGTTGACCATTATAATCTCGATATGATAGTCTCTATCGGGTATAGAGTAAATTCGATAACAGCCACCAAATTTCGTCAATGGGCAACATCCGTTCTCAAAAACTATATCCAAAATGGATATGTTATCAACTCTTATAAAATAACAAATGAGAGGTTTGTATCTTTGGAAAATGAAGTAACACTCTTAAAATCAAAAGTGGAGAATATTTCAAATTCACTTGAGGATACAACACTTAAAGTAAAACAAGGGATATTTTTTGATGGAGAAACTTATGATGCTTATATTTTTATCAATGATTTACTGGGCAGTGCAAAAAGTGAAGTAGTACTTATAGATAACTATCTTGACGAAAGTGTTTTTACACTTTTTAGTAAATATCCAAATCTGAGGATAAAAATCTATACGGGAAATATCTCAAAACAACTCAAACTTGACTATCAAAAATATACTTCTCAGTATCATAATATAGAACTTATTGAATTTAAAAACTCCCACGATAGATTTTTAATACTCGATAAAAAAGAGGTTTTTCATATTGGGGCAAGTTTGAAAGATTTGGGTAAAAAATGGTTTGGATTTTCAAAGTTTGAAATAGGAACTTTTGATATCTTGGGGAGATTGAAATAAAATACCTCAGAAGAGTTATCTATAAAATGGCTGATAATGGAGAGATTTATAGAAATGGTGAAAAGAAAAATATGGTTTATTTTATTTGGTATTACTCAAAAGCCTTGTATGATGGGATTCTAAGAGTTGATTGGCAATTCTATTGAAAATTTTGCACCATTATTTGTATTTTCAAGATGAATTTCTCCATTCATACTTTCAACTATGATTTTATAACAAATGTGCAAACCCAATCCAGTCCCTTGCGAACGGTGTTTTGTTGTGAAATATGGTTCAAATATCCTGGATTTTATCTCTTCAGGGACACCTCCGCCATTATCTTCAATAGAAATAAAAAGCTTATCCGTTTGTTTTTCTAAATGTATTTTAAGCCATGGATTTTGAAGGTTTTTTTCAAGTAACGCATCTTTTGCATTATTTATTATGTTGATGATGACTTGTTGCAATTCCCCACTTACCATATTCATCGTTAACTTTAGGCTTTCATTTAAATCGTTATAAAGCTTTATATTACAGTCGTCGAGAACTGTTTTGACAATTTGAATTGCTTGATTTATCTCTTCAAAAACATCTATTTCTTTGTAAATTTTTTCATTTTTAACAAAATCTCTAAAAGTATTTATTGTATTTGAAAGATATTGGGATTTATTTACAATCAAATCCATTTTTTCAGAAAGTTTATCTAAATCTAAAATTCCCATATCTTGTTCTAGATGAATAGAGCTTGCAACTAAAGATATTGCACTAAGTGGTTGTCTCCATTGATGAGTAATATTTCCTATCATATCACCAAGCGCAGCATTTTTCGCTTGTTCATAGAGCATCACATCTTTGTGTTTATTTTTTTGTATCTCTTCTTTTACTTGAAGAGCTAGATTTTCATACAAAAGGGTGCTTTCAAATACTTCTCCCATATAAAGCGTCACCAAGTCAAGCAATTTGATATCATCTTCATGAAATTTATGATTATTTGATTGTTTATTTAAAACTTGAAATACACCCATTGTTTCTTGTTTGGAATTAATAATAGGAATTGAAATAAGATTTTTTGTTTCATATCCAGTAATCGTATCAATATGATCATCAAAAAGTTTACTCGTTTTGGTATTTTCTATAACTAAAGTTTCTTGATTGACAAAACAATAACCTACAACTCCTGATTTTATTGGTTCGCGAAGTTCTGTTTCAATTCCATGAGCAAATTTTGCAACTAACTCATTTGTGGACGAATCAAATCGCCAAATAGTGCATCTATCAACTTCTACTAATTCTTTAGCCATATTCATTAAAATATAAAACTTATCTTGTAAAGAGATAGTTTGTTTTAATTGAGTTAAATATTTAAAAATTACTGTTATTTTTTTATCATACATTGGATTATCCACAAATTTATTAATTTTTTTCTCACACTAAAATAAACAAGGAATATAATTTAGCTTCCATTTATTATTTAATTTTGTATTACAAAAAAGTTACAATATAATATCGAATTTTTATATAACATTGCTCTAAAACTTTCCTTTTCGTGCAAGAATGATTGATTTAATGTAAAGAGCCACTTGCAAATTCAAACAAATGATTATAAACAGTTTCAATCATCATCTTTCCCCTTTAAAAATAACCATTTGCATGGAGCAAAAAGTGATTTTTAAAGCGAAAATCTAATAATTGCTACTATTCATACTCAAAATTTTTGAATTTGCAAGTGGCTCTAAATTTAATCTTAAAAAGCCACTTGAAAATTCAAACAAATGATTGAAACTTCTCATACTCAAAATCTTTGAATTTGCAAGTGGCTCTAAAATGATTACTTTTTGATTACGAAATGATAAAAATTATAAGTGTAATATTTATAAAACTTGCGATAAAATGCCACACTTTAATCATAAAATTAGGATACAAACATGGATAAAAAAGGTATATTAATAATCGGTGCAGGTGGAGTTAGTACAGTTGCAACTGTAAAATCTGCTATGAATATAGATACATTTGAAAAAATCACACTAGCAAGTAGAACACTAAGTAAATGTGAACATATCAAAAATATCGTACAAGAAAAAACTGGTGTTGATATCGATGTAAGACAACTTGATGCTGATAATACTGATGAGATAATCAAACTTATCAAAGAATTAAGTCCAAAAGTTGTACTTAATGTGGCTCTTCCATATCAAGATTTGACAATTATGGATGCTTGTAGTGCAACAAATACACACTATGTAGATACTGCAAATTATGAGCACCCTGATGAAGCAAAGTTTGAGTACAAACTCCAATGGGAAAGAAATGATAATTTTGAAAGCAAAGGATTAACTGCACTTCTTGGAAGTGGATTTGACCCAGGTGTTACAGGAGTTTTTGTAAAATATATCGAAGAAAACTACCTTGATACAATCGAATATATCGACATCATGGACTGTAATGCTGGAGACCATGGATATAAATTTGCTACAAACTTCAATCCAGAAATCAATCTTAGAGAAGTAAGTGCAAATGGAAAATATTGGGAAAATGGACAATGGATAGTGACAACTCCGCTCGAAATCAGAGTGGATTGGGATTATCCTGAAGTTGGTGTGAAGCCATCTTATTTGCTTTACCACGAAGAGTTAGAATCTTTAGCAAAAAATGTAAAAGGGCTCAAAAGAATCAGATTTTTTATGACATTTGGAGATAGCTATATCTCTCATATGAATTGTTTACAAAATGTTGGTATGCTTGGAATTGAACCAGTTCTTCATAAAGGGATGATGATAACACCAATCGAATTTTTAAAAACACTTTTACCAGACCCAGCAAGTCTTGGAAGTAGAACAAAAGGGCTTACAAATATCGGTTGTGTTTGTGAAGGGCTCAAAGATGGTGTACGAAAAAAATACTACATCTACAATGTTTGCGACCATCAAGAGTGTTATAGAGAAACGGCATCTCAAGCGGTAAGTTATACAACAGGAGTTCCAGCTATGATTGGAACGAAACTTGTTTACAATGGTAAGTGGGATTTAAAAGGTGCTAGAAATGTTGAGGAATTTGCTTCGCAAAGTTATATGGATGAACTTATGATACAAGGGCTTCCTTGGAAAGTTATTGAGATGGGGATCTAATTCCCATCTATATTTTGTATAATAAATTTATTGCAGTTTATTTAAGACTTCTCTCAATTTATCTATTTGAAGTGGTTTTAATAAGTAGTTTGAAGCACCACTTTGTATTGCTTTGATTACTTTGTCTTGTTCGCCATGTGAAGTTATCATTATAATTTTTGCATTTTTATCATAAGCAATGATTTGTTTTACTGCTTCAATTCCATCAGCGATATCATTTTCTTGTGGCATTGTAATATCCATAGTCACTATATCTGGATTGAGTTTTTTATACTCATTTATGGCACTATATCCACTATCTGCTTCCCCAATAACTTTGTGTCCTAAGTCACTTAGCATATTTTTTATACTCATTCTCATAATCTTTGCATCATCAACTACTAATATTTTTGCCATTGGTTTTTTCCTCTTATTGTTATAATAATATCAAGTAAAATAACATACTAGCATTATTTCATTTTCTATATTAATTTTTAATATATACATTTCAGTTGTATGTGTTGGATAAATTATTTGTTGATTTTCTAAGAAATATGGGGATGCAATATCAATATTTCCATATTCTTGAGGTAAATCTTTTATAATATTACCAAGTGCTATATTGAGAGTCTCTGCTAAACATATTTGTGAAAATTCATTCATATCTTCACTTGAGATATTTCCAGTGATGAAATTTTTAAGTAGGATTTCTGAAAGTTTATGTGAAGTACTTAGAGCAATAGTTGCATTTGTAGGATTGGAAATCGATATACAAGCGGTTTGATGTGACAAATTTATTTCTTGAACATTATCAACTTGACCTATGTTTTGTATATGTAATCGCAAATTATTTTCTAAATACTCTACAAGTCTATTTGATAATTTCTCCAAAATAATTCTTCCAAAAATCATATTGAATCCAATGTAATCATTATTTTATAGTATTATTTGGATATATCTTTTTGAGATGTTCCACTTTTGAACCCATATTTAATAATAACATATCTGCTAAAACGATACTCATCATCGCTTTCGCAACAACACTTCCTCTTGTAGCCACACAAGGGTCGTGCCGTCCGCTTAATTTGTATTTCACTTCATTTCCATCTATATCAATTGTATTTTGTTCGATAAAAATAGAGGGTGTTGGTTTGAAATACACTTTAGTGAATATTTCATCCCCATTACTTATTCCTCCAAGGATTCCACCGCTATGATTGGAAGCAAAGCCATCTTTTGTGATTTGGTCATTATTTTGGCTTCCTCTTATTTTTGTACTTGTGATTCCGTCGCCTATTTCAACACCTTTGACTGCATTGATACTCATCATAGCATCAGCGATGAGGCTATCAAGTTTGTAGTATATTGGCTCACCAAGTCCAACTGGAACATTGGAAGCTTTGATAAGTGCAACTCCACCAACACTATCGTGAGCATTTTTTGCTTCAATGATTGCATCATATTGGGCTTTTTCTTTATTTTTATCTAAAGCAAATATTTCACTTGTCAAAGAATGTGTAAAATCAAAACTTTCTCCACTAATACCAGCTATCTCACAGACACCAAACTCAACTTTGATACCAACTTCATTTAAAATCAAATCAGCAATCGCTCCAGCAGCCACTCTAGCACTTGTTTCTCTAGCACTACTTCTTCCACCACCTCGATAGTCTCGTATCCCATATTTATGAAAGTAGGTAAAATCAGCATGAGCTGGACGGAAAATATTTTTGACATTTTCATAATCACCACTTTTTTGGTTGCCATTATAAAGTACCATAGCGATAGAAGTTCCAGTGCTAACACCTTCAAAAACACCACTTAAAATCTCTATTTTGTCCGCTTCAGCTCTTTGCGTTTGTGTTTTGTTTTGCCCTGGTTTTCTCATATCCATTTGAGATTGGATATATTCTAAATCTATCTTTATCCCAGCAGGAACACCATCAACGATACAACCAAGCGCAACTCCATGACTTTCCCCAAAAGTTGTAAATCGAAACTTTCTCCCAAAACTATTCATCTTTTTTCCTATTTGTGGTTTTCATTTTGTAGTTGTTGCAGTACAATTTTTGCAGCTGCTTGCTGTGCTAATTTTTTACTTTTTCCCGTTGCTGTTGTATAGTGTTTGTCACCTATCCAAAGAGAAAGTTCAAAGAGTTTCAAATGGTCTGGTCCTGAGGCACTCTCTAATTTGTACACAGGAATTTCTCCAAATTTAGCCTGAGTAATCTCTTGAAGTGCTGTTTTGTAATCACTAAAAAGCTCATCAAGATTGATATTCTCATAGTTTTCAAGCAAAAGATTTAAGACAATAGGTTTGAGTACTAAAATCCCAGCCTCCAAATAAATAGCACCCATAATTGCTTCAAAAGCATCTGAAAGTATTGAAGCTTTTGTTCTCCCACTATTTCTATCTTCCGCTTCAGAAAGATAAATATAATCACCTAAATTTATAGCAATAGCTAATTTTGTGAAGCCTTTTTCATTGACTAAACTAGCTCTGATTTTAGATAAATCTCCCTCGTTTGATTCTGGAAATTTATTGTATAAAAACTCACCTACAATTAAATTGAGAACCGCATCTCCTAAATATTCTAATCTTTCATTGTTGTATGCTTTTTTGAAGCTTTTATGAGTGAGAGCCTCGATTATCAGATTTTTATTTACAAACTGATAACCCAAACACTTCTCTAGTTCTGTGTATTTCTTCATTTTTTTCCTTTTTCCTTAGTGTAATTAAATTTTGATTTGAGTTTGATTTATCTTAGCTTTTCAGCTTCGTTTTTTGCCAAAATA
The DNA here is from genome assembly GCA_945883785.1 of Helicobacter pylori PMSS1. Lineage (GTDB taxonomy): Bacteria > Campylobacterota > Campylobacteria > Campylobacterales > Arcobacteraceae > CAIJNA01. Next base: position 23,831 of record CAMCYD010000007.1, on the reverse strand, counting down.
TCACATCTTTCATTTTCAATATGTCCAGCGTGTCCTTTTACCCAAATAGCAAATATTGTGTGTTTTTTCGAAACCGTTAAATATTCTTGCCACAATTCAAGATTTTTAACAGGAGCTTTTGAAGCAGTTCGCCAGTTATTTTTTTCCCAGTTTGTGAGCCATTCATTTATTCCTTGGACAACATATTTACTATCGCTTATTACTTCAACATCACAAGGCTCTTTGAGTGATTTTAACCCCTCAACTACACCTGTGAGTTCCATGATATTGTTTGTGGTATGGGGATTTCCTCCGCTGAGTTCTTTCTTTGTATCTTTGTATTTCAAGATAGTTCCCCAACCACCTGGTCCAGGATTTCCTAAACTACTTCCATCACTGTAGAGACGAATTTTTTTCATAATAACCTTTGCTAAGTTGTGGTTTGACTTTGAGGGTCAAGATGCTATGACAATGCGGACATCTGCTATCATACATCGGAATAGTTTTTTTGCATTTTGAACAAATAAAATAAAAATTGAGGTCTAAATTGACATCTAATGTTGAATTTTTTGTGGAGATCAGCACAGAGAGCTCAAAGAGTTCACTTGGAGAGTTATCTTTTATGTATCCTTTTGCACTATATAAACTTTTTAAAAATGTATTTTCCATAACGACATCCAAAGTAATGTCACTTACATCAAGATACCATAGTAAATCGATTATTTTTGTAAGATTGAAAAGTTGGGTATTTCCCCAAAAAAACTCTTTATTGTATCTGAGTAAAAATTGTAGCAACAATCTTTCAACAAGGGGATTGAGTGTGAAAATATTGACCAATCTTGTTGTCTTTTCCTCTGTTGAAATCGTTGGATTGTCTATAATATAGAGTGTTCTGATATAAGTTTTATCTATTTTAACATCCTCATCAAGTTCATCAAGTGATTCTAAAATATCTTCCGCTTTTGGATAATCTTTTAATTTTTCATTAATAAAAAGAAGATGAAAAAGGGCTTGTTTGTTTCGTGGTGAAAATTTGAGGATTTTGAGATACACCTCTTTGCTTCTTTGTAAAAATCCACCTTTAAAATAAGTTTTTCCAAGAAGTTCAAGAAGTTCCTCTTTTTTGACAGGCTCTTTGACATGTAATAAAAGGGCTTTATAGACTGAAACTGCTTTGTTGTATTCTCCTTTGTGTAAAAATGAAGAAGCCAAAAGGATGATAGAGTCGAATGGGAGATTGTAAGTTGTGTAAAGAGAGATGTAGTCATCCTCTTTAAGATCCCCTAATTCAAATTTTTTGATAAAGTTTCGATACTCTTTTCTTGATTTTCGTTCAATATAAATATTGTAAGCATAAGTGAGAAAAGAAGCGATAAATACAATCAAAAATATAGTGAAAATCCCAAAAAGAGGGTCACGATATTCTAATACTAAACCATTCAAAATGTGTCCTTAAAATTTAAAAAAGAGATTATAACTAACTTATTCTTATTAGTTATACTATGATACAATCTAACCTATGATTACAAAAAATTCAATTGAAAACCTCAGAAATACTATCGATATTGTTGATATTTTAGGTGGCTACATCCAAGTCAAAAAAAGTGGAGCAAATTTTAAAGCTTGCTGTCCATTTCATGGAGAAAAAACACCATCTTTTGTGATAAGCCCTGCAAAACAAATTTACCATTGTTTTGGGTGTGGAGTAGGGGGTGATGCTATCAAGTTTGTGATGGAATTTGAAAAGTTAAGTTATCCTGAAGCTCTTGAGAAAGTAGCGATGCTTTCCAACTTTCCCCTTGAATATGATGATAATTATCAAAGACAAGATTATAGTGTAATAGAAAAATTAAATGAATATTATCAAAAATTACTCTCAACAAATGAGACCGTAAATGCCTACTTGAAAGACAGAGGTATCTCCTCTTTTTCAATAGAAAAATTTGAAGTGGGTTTTGCACCTACTTCAAATGAAACAATCAATTATCTTAAAAATAACTTTTTAAATCTAGCAGATGCGAAAGATTTTGGGCTTATTGATTATGGGCAGAATGGTATTTATTCTCGGTTTATTGATAGAATAACTTTTCCTATTTATAGTGCCAATAATCAACTTGTTGGTTTTGGAGGAAGGACAATTAGCGGACATAATGCAAAATATATCAACTCTCCACAAACAAAATATTTCAATAAAAGTAAGTTACTTTATGGATATAACATCGCAAAAGAACATATTTTTAAAGAGCATAAAATAATTGTAACTGAAGGATATTTGGATGTTATTATGCTTCATCAAGCTGGCTTTAAAACAGCAGTTGCGACTCTTGGAACGGCACTAACTACTGAACATTTACCTCTTCTAAAACGAAGCGAATCAAAGATTATCTTGGCTTATGATGGAGATAGTGCGGGACAAAACGCTGCTTTTAAAGCAAGTACTCTACTGAGTCACAATAGTTATGATGGTGGAGTTGTAATATTTGGGGAAAGTTTGGATCCAGCTGATATGGTAAAAAATAGAAAAATAGAACAGCTTAATGAGATGTTTTTGCATCCAAAACCTTTCGTGGAGTACTGTATTGATTTTATATCAAAAAATCATGATTTATTAAATCCAAACGAGAAGCAAAAAGCACTGAATGAGATAAATGATTATTTTAAGAGTTTAACCCCGATAATGCAACAATCTTATCAATCATATGTTTCTAGTAAATTAAATATTAATTCAAATTTAGTCAATCTCACCAAAGAAAATAAGCGATTTCACTCACAAAGGCTACATTTAGCACAAGTAGATATCGCAGAGCTAAGTATAATTAAAACTTTACTCGAAACGGAAAGCTTGCTCGGCATGGTTTTAAATGTCATAAGTGAAGAGATGTTTCAAACACATAGAAATGAATTTAATCTTTTTTTGGATGACATAAATGACCCTACACTTAGGGGAATTTTGCTTCAAGAAGAGGTAAAAGTATATAATGTAGAAGAACTTAAAAGTCAGCTTATGTTGCTTTTGGTTCCATATTATAACAAGATATTACAAAATATTTCAAACGATAAAGAGATAGAATTTAAAGAAAAAACAAGAAAAATTAGAATTTTAAAAGACAATATTGACGCTATAAAAAAAGGTGACATCGGAAGTATCAGAAAAATATAATTATCCTTTAATTGTCTTTTTAGTAAAATACAAGAAAATACAAAAGAGGGGAAAAATGGAATTTTTAAATACAAATAAAGCACCAGCTGCAATAGGACCTTACTCACAAGCCGTTAAAGTTGGCGGATTGATTTATACATCTGGGCAAATAGCACTTACTCTATCAGGAGAGATGATAGAAAATGATATCAAAAAACAAACAAGACAGATATTCGCGAATATAAGTGCTATTTTGGAAGATAATAATAGCTCATTAAATGAGGTTATAAAAGTAAGCATATTTCTTACTGATATGAATGATTTTGGTATCGTAAATGTTATTATGGCTGAAGCTTTTGGCGACCATAAACCAGTTAGAAGTACTATAGCTGTAAAATCTTTACCAAAAAATGCTATGCTTGAGATGGATGTAATTGCAGGGGTAAGGGATTATCGTTAGTCTTTATTTGTAAGCTTGTCCGTTAAAAAGGTGGTTTGTGACCGCCTTTTTTATTCAGATAAATCTATATCTATCCCTGATTGAATTAATTCTTTTTGTCTCACTGATAAATATTCTAAATAAGTATCAAAATATTTATATTCTTTTTCGCTTACATATCTTAACAATTCTTTTAAATGGAAGCTATAAAGTAAAGCATCTGCCGTTGATACTAATTTCTTTTCATTGTATAAAAGAATACTAGGTCTATAATCAAGATTAATAGACTTCACAAATGCTCTGGGTGTAGTTTTAATGCCATCAACTCCAATAAATTCCTCATTTGAATTTGCGTCAAATTTCACGATTGTAAATTTATTAAATTCTTTTTTTACATCTTTATTTTGTAATGTTACTGTATTGAAATATTTACATTCTTTACATTGCTTTTCTTCAAAAATAATTGCTAAAGGAGAATTTATTTTGGATAAATCTTGCATCTTTTTTGATTTTTGATTTTCAATAAGTGATTTGCTTTTTACTACATCTAAATATTCAGACAATTTTTGATTTTTATAATGTTTTCCATCAATGTAGCCTAAAATTATTTTAAAATTTTCTGCCGATCTGTAACCATTAAGTCTGAGAACTATATTTTTGTCTTTGTCTAAAAATAGAATCGTTGGACTATATTGGATGTGCAAATCAATTGCTAACTCCTTTTCACTTAAAGTTTTTCCTTTCCAAATAACCTCTTTACTTCCTTTAACATTTAGATTTATAACATCAAAGTGTTTTTGCATAAAATTGCTAGTAGAGTTTTTTGTTATAAAACTTTCTTTGAGCATTTTAGTACAATATGGACAACCATCTAAATCTATAAATAACATAAGATGCTTATTATTTTGTGTAGCCTCGTTTACATCTTCGGAAATATCTAAAAAACTTTGCTTAAACCAATTTGGAATCTCATGTTCGCTACCACCTGTAATTTTACCAGCACCATAAGAAAATGATGTTATTAAAAACATAATAACAATTACCTTTAAACTTTTAATCATTGAGACTCCTTGTAGCATTCTAATTTTTGTTTTAATATAAGCATTGTAATGTAGCAAGTTTAATCTTGGATTTTGTGCAACTTAGTTTGTTGAAAGATTTGTATATACTTATTAAAGAAACTTTAAACTTAATATAGATACAATTCGCTTCATAAATTTCAAAAGGTATATAATGTATGCAATTATCAAAACAGGCGGAAAACAATACAAAGTGTCACAAGGTGATATTTTAAATGTTGATAAACTAAGCCTAGATCCAAAAGAGACTGTAGAGTTTACAGATGTTATAGCTATTAACGATGGCAATGTGCTTAAAGTAGGTGCAGATGTTACAAATGCAATCGTTACAGCTGAAGTTATTGTTGAAGGTAGAGATAAAAAAGTTATTAGCTTCAAAAAAAGAAGAAGAAAAGATAGTAAGCTTAAAAGAGGTTTCAGAAGAAGCTTCACTCAAGTAAGAATTACTAATATAGCTGCTTAAGGAGAAATAGATGGCTCACAAGAAAGGTCAGGGAAGTACTCAGAATAATAGAGACTCAGCAGGAAGACGATTAGGTGTTAAGAAATTTGGCGGACAAGTTGTAAGAGCTGGAAATATTATTATTAGACAAAGAGGAACAAAAGTTCATGTTGGTTCTAATGTTGGTATAGGAAAAGATCATACAATTTATGCACTCATTGACGGTGTTGTTAAATTTGAAATTAAAGACAAAAAGAGAAAAAAAGTTTCAGTTTATGCTGCTGCATAGGTGTAAGCTTTAAGATGCTTATCAAAGGGTGCTATGGCTTTGCTGTGGTACCCTTTTTTTATGCTGAAAATAAAAGGTAAAAAATGTTTATAGATAAAGTAAAAATATCGATTTCATCTGGAAAAGGTGGCAGAGGATGTTCCTCTTTTAGGTCTGAAAAAGGTGTTGTAAATGGTGGTCCAGATGGTGGAGACGGTGGAAGAGGTGGAGATGTATTTTTTGAAGTAGATAATAATACGGATACACTTTCTTGGTACAAAGGAAGACATGCCGTGAAAGCCATGAATGGACAACCTGGGATGGGAAGTAGAATGACAGGCAAAACTGGAGAACATCTTATATTAAAAGTTCCACCTGGTACGCAAGTATTTGATGATGAAACAGGTGAATTAATGCTTGATTTGCTACATGAAGGTGAAAAAACTACTCTTTTAGAAGGTGGTAAAGGTGGAATGGGAAATTATCACTTTAGAAATTCTAGAAATCAAGCACCTACATATTGTCAACCAGGGCTTGCTGGAGTTACAAAATCTATTCGATTAGAACTGAAGCTTATAGCAGATGTTGGACTTGTCGGATATCCAAATGTTGGAAAATCTACACTTATTTCTGTTTGTTCAAATGCTACTCCACAAATAGCAAACTACGAATTTACTACACTTACACCAAAACTAGGTGTTGTTGAGGTTGGTGATTATAATTCATTTGTAATGGCTGATATACCTGGAATTATCGATGGAGCAAGCGATGGAAGAGGTCTTGGGTTGGAATTTTTAAGACACATTGAAAGAACCGATACACTGCTTTATATGGTTGATATGGCAAATTATAGAGATATGGTGAGTCAATACAATGTCTTAAAAGAGGAGATTAATAAATTTTCATCTGAACTTGGAAGTAGAAAATATGCAATAGCTTTAACAAAAATTGATGCTATTGATCCTGATGAATTAAACGATAAAATAAAAGAATTTATGGATGGGATTTCATTTGAAGTATCTAATATTAATAATTATGGATTTGATAAAGAGAGTTTATTTTTTATTCAAGATTTAACATATGGAAATTTCAATAAAGATTTACCATATTTTATTTTACCAATTTCTTCGGCTACTCATAAAAATATAGAAAGCTTAAAATATGTGTTATATGATTTATTAAAGATGAATAAATAAAGGCAAAAAAGATTTTATGAAAAAGATAATTGTACTTAAAGTTGGTAGTGCTGTTTTGACAAATAATGAAAATTTAGCACTCGATAGACTAAAAAATTTAGTTGATTTTATCGCTTTACTTAAAAAAGATTACAATGTAATATTGGTAAGTTCAGGAGCAGTTGCTTCTGGATATACACTTTTAAAATTGGATAAAAAAGTAATTGCAAAAAAACAAGCATTAGCTTCAATAGGTCAACCTCTTTTGATGGAAACATACAGAAAACATTTTGAAGTGCATAATATAATATGTTCGCAAGTTCTTCTTGAAGCGAGTTTATTTAAAGATTCTGTACGATTAAAACATGCAAAAGATACAATAAATGAATTACTTTCAAATAATGTAGTCCCAATAATAAATGAAAATGATGTCACAGCTATTGAAGAATTAGTTTTTGGAGATAATGACCAGTTATCAGCACATGTAACAGTACATTTTGGATCAGAATTATTGGTAATATTAACTGATATAGATGGATATTACGATGATAATCCACATCTTAATCTGAATGCAAAAATGCAAAAAAATGTGTTAGATATTCCAAGTGAAGCCCTAAATGCAAGACATACAGCTAATAGTGAATTTGCAACAGGTGGAATAGTGACCAAATTAAAAGCTGCTGATTTTTTAATTAAAAACAATAAACAAATGTTTTTGACAAGTGGATTTGATTTGAATGATGCTAGAAGTTTTTTACTTAGTAATAGCCACAACAAGGGAACATTATTTGGAAATAAGGATGCTTAAAAAAATAGTTTATATGGGTACACCTGAATATGCAACTATTATCTTGGAAAATTTAATTAAAAATAATTATGAAGTACAAGCACTTTTTACGCAACCAGATAAAAAAGTTGGGAGGGAACAACTCGTAACACCTCCCCACATAAAACAATATTGCATAAATCAAAATCTTTCTTTACCTATCTTTCAGCCAGAAAGTTTAAGGGACGAAAGGATTATAAATATTATAAAAGATTTAAACCCAGACTTTATTGTAGTTGCAGCATACGGTCAAATATTACCTAGAGATATTCTAAATATTGCACCTTGCATCAACCTACATGCTTCACTTTTACCTAAATATAGAGGCGCTAGCCCGATTCAGCAATCAATACTCAATAGGGATACTTTTACGGGCGTAACAGCTATGATGATGGAAGAGGGACTTGATAGTGGTGATATTCTAGGTTTCAAATATTTAGAATTAGAAGAAAATACTGATGTGGAAGTGCTATTTGATTTGCTTTCTAGTATTGCTTCAGATTTAATAATAGAAACTTTAGAAAGATTTTCTTCTATAAAACTAAAAAAACAAAACAGTTCACAAGTAAGCTTTTGTGGAAAAATATCTAAAAATGATGGTTTAATTTATTTTCGTAATAGTGAAACTTTTTATTCTAAGTACAAAGCATATAAAGTTTGGCCAGGAGTATTTTTGGAATCAGGATTAAAAATTAAAAAAGCTTCTTTAAATGAAAAGTATTCTGAAAATAGTGAAGGTGAGATTTTGGAAATTAAAAGTGATTCTATAGTTGTAGGTTGTAAAAAAGGAACTATTTTGGTGTTTGAAGTTCAAGCACCTTCAAAAAAAGCACTATGTGTTCTTGATTATATTAGAGGGTGTCGACTTGTTGTTGGAGATATTTTAATTTAATCAACTAATATGGATATTATTTATTTAAATGAAATCGATTCAACACATAAGTATTTAAAAGAATATATAAAAAAAAATAGTTTTAAAGCACCGATAGCAGTAGTGACACAAAACCAAACAAATGGTGTAGGAAGTAGAGATAATCCTTGGTTTGGAATGAAAGGAAATATTTTTTTTTCTTTTGTTCTATCAAAAAGTTTTCTTCCAAAGGATTTAAAAATTGAGTCAGCATCTATTTATTTTAGCTTTTTATTAAAAGAGATTTTGAAACAACATAGTTCTAAAGTATGGCTGAAATGGCCGAATGACTTTTATATTAATAATAAAAAAATAGGTGGCACAATTACTACATTAAATAATGATTTATTATTTTGTGGTATAGGAATAAATATAGTTGAAGTGTTGCAAGAATATGGAATATTGGATGTTCCTATTGATACAAAAAATGTATTAACTGAGTATTTTAATTTGATTTTATCCAAACCAATTTGGAAGCATATTTTTAGTAAGTTTGAGATAGAATTCAAAAAAAGTAAAGAATATAAAACAACAATCAATAAAGAAAAAATCTCATTAGCACATGCTATTTTGTTAGAAGATGGCTCAATTATGATTGACAATAAAAAGGTGTATAGTTTAAGATGACAGAAATTATAGCAATAGCAAATCAAAAAGGTGGCGTGGGTAAAACAACGACTGCTGTAAATTTAAGTGCTGCTTTGGCATTAGGTGGCAAGAGAGTATTATTAATTGATGCCGATCCGCAAGCTAATGCTACTACCTCTTTAGGATTTAGACGAGATACGTATGAATACAATATTTATCATGTAATGCTTGGTACGAAGACACTTGATGAAATAATTCTTAATACTGAGATAGAAACATTAAAATTAGCTCCTTCAAATATTGGTTTAGTTGGTATTGAAAAAGAATTTTATAAAAATAATAAAGATAGGGAATTGGTACTGAAAAGAAGTATAGATTTGATTAAAGATAATTTTGATTATATTCTTATTGATTCTCCTCCAGCTCTTGGACCAATTACAATCAATACTCTTAGTGCTGCTAATTCAGTAATAATACCGATTCAATGCGAGTTTTTTGCACTTGAAGGATTGGCTCAGTTATTGAATACTATAAAGCTCGTTAAGCAAACAATAAATCGACAATTAGAAATCAAAGGATTTCTTCCAACGATGTATAGTGCTCAAAATAATTTAGCAAAGCAAGTTTTTGCTGATTTAGCAAAACATTTTGAGAGTAAGTTATTTAAATTAGGCAAAGATTCTTATGTTGTAATACCTAGAAATGTTAAATTAGCAGAGAGCCCGAGCTTTGGAAAACCAATTATGTTGTATGATCCAACTGCTATAGGAACACAAGCATACGAAAATTTAGCAAAATCAATTTTAGGATAAATTATGGCACTAGGAAGAGGACTTAGCGAAATATTAGGTGAAGTTGAAGCGGCATATGAAAATAATATTGACAATAACAATACGATTAAAGATATCGAGATAAATAGAATTGAGCCAAATCCTTATCAGCCTAGAAAAATATTTGATGAAGAAAAATTAGAAGAACTTTCTCGTTCAATAGTTTCTCATGGTTTGCTACAACCAGTTGTAGTAATAAAAAGACTTAATAAATATATATTAATTGCAGGTGAACGAAGATTTAGAGCTTCAAAATTAGCTAATTTAGATACGATTAAAGCGATAATATTAGATATTGATGAGAAAAAATTAAGAGAATATGCTTTAATAGAAAATATTCAAAGAGACGATTTAAATATTTTAGAAGTCGCATATTCTTATGCTGGACTTATAAATGAGTATAATATGACACATGAAGAGTTGTCAAATATGGTATTTAAAAGTAGAAGTTCAATCACAAATACATTAAGATTATTAACATTAAGTGTTTATACCCAACAATTAATCTCTGCAAATAAAATTACACAGGGTCATGCGAAACTCTTAGTTGGATTGAAGGAAGAGGAGCAAAAACAAATTGCCGACTCAATTATTGGTCAAAGATTAAGTGTTCGAGAAACGGAGATTTTAGTAAAGAATTTTAAAGAAAAAGATAATGATGAACAAGTCAAACAGACTGTTGTTGAAGAAAATAAATTTAATTTTAAACAATTAGATACGGTTATTTCTAAATTAAAGAATGAAAATATTGATATGAAAATTCATAAAAATAATATTAAAATTACAATAAAGTCACAAGACAATATAGATAAAATATTAAAATATTTTGAAAAAAATATCTAAAATTAATCAAAATTATAAGTAATATTTGATACAATCACACAGGTTTGTTCAATTTGTATGCCAAATTGAATTTCTAAACTGTAAAAAAATGTTATGGAGAAATAAATGTTAGACATAAGTCCAATATTGTTACTTAGCTCTGCAATAATATTTTTAGTTGTTTTATTACAACTAAATGGAAGCCTTTATAGCCCATTATTTAAGCATATTGAAGACAGAGAAGAATCAATTAAAAAAGATTTTGAATCTGCTAGAAATAATTCTGAAGATATTGATGGTCTAGTGAAGGAAGCTCAAAATATTATAGCAAAAGCTAAAAAAGAAGCTTCTTCTATTCGTGAAAATGCTTATTCTGAAGCAAAAGCTCTAGGTGAATCTAAAATGACAGATTTTAGAAATGAATTGGATTCTAAATATAATTCTTTTGTAGAAGATTTATACAATCAAAAAGAATCTGTAAAAAATTCTTTAATTGATAGTTTGCCTCAATTTAAAGAACTTTTATCAGCTAAAATTAGCTCAATATAGGCGGTGAATATGAAAAAGAAATGGTTATTTATTTTTGCTATTTTTTTACCAGTAGTATTGTTGGCTGGTGAAGATACGCAAACGGATATTGTTCCAAGAACAGTAAATTTTTTAATTTTTGTTGCAATTATTTATTATTTATTGGCTGATAAATTAAAAACTTTTTTTGATGAAAGAAGTAAATCTATACAGGCACAATTAGACGAAGTTCAAAAAAAATTAGAAGAGTCAAAAAGAAGAATTGAACTTGCGAAAGTTGAATTTGAGAATTCTAAAAATATAGCAAATGAATTGGTAAAAGATTCTATATCAGATGTTGATTCTATCAAAAATAAAATAGCAAAATCTTATGAAAATGAGATAGCGAATTTATTGAAAAGTTATAATGATAAGATTGAATTGGAAGCTAGAAAAGTAAAAAGAGAAATTACAGCTGAAATTCTTGAAGAATTATTTAGCGATGAGAATATAGCAATCACCAAAGATAATCTACAGCATATTATCTTAAAAAAGGTTGCATAGATGAGTAATTTGATAGCAAAAAGATATGTAAAAGCATTGATTAAAAATAGAGACATTAATCATATTTCTATTATAAATAATCAAATAAAGTTTATAGCAAGTGCTTATAGTAATGAAAAATTTTTAAATATTATTAACTCAATTGATATTTCAACATATAAAAAAGTAGATTTATTATTATCTTTTATAGATAGCAATGATTATATCGTGAATAATTTATTTATACTTCTTGGGCAAAATAGAAGATTATCAATATTGCCTTATATTGCCGAAGAATTAGGAAAACAGTATTCTGTTCTTATTAACCAATATAGTGGTATTGTTTATTCAAATGCTGAGTTATCATCTGAATTTATCATTGAAATCCAAAATAAATTTTCAAATAAATTTAGTGTCAATTTGAGCTTAGTAAATAAAGTTTGTGATTATGATGGTATTAAGGTTGATATTGATGGTTTAGGTGTTGAGATTGGTTTTGAAAAAAATAAATTCAAATCTCAAATAATTGAACATATTTTAAAAGCAGTTTAGAAAAAAAGGAGAAATGTGAATGAGTACTAAAATTCAAGCAGATGAGATTAGTTCTATTATCAAAGAAAGAATTGATAATTTTGAATTAAATGTTGATATAAATGAAACAGGAAAGATAATATCTTTTGCTGATGGTATCGCAAAAGTTTATGGAATCAAAAATGTAATGGCTGGTGAAATAATAGAATTTGAAAACGGCGTAAGAGGTATGGCATCAAATTTGGAAGAAACATCTGTTGGTGTTGTTATATTGGGTCCAAGTACTGGACTTAGAGAAGGTTCATCTTGCAAGAGATTAGGAGTTTTATTAGAAGTTCCGGTTGGTCCAAATGCTTTAGGAAGAGTTGTGAATGCTCTTGGTGAGCCTATTGATGGAAAGGGATCAATTGATTCAAATGAAAGAAGATTTGTAGAAGAAAAAGCTCCTGGAATTATGGCTAGAAAATCTGTTCATGAGCCACTTGTAACTGGAATTAAAGCTATTGATGCACTTGTTCCAATCGGAAGAGGTCAAAGGGAACTTATAATCGGCGACAGACAGACTGGAAAAACTACCGTTGCATTAGATGCTATTATTAACCAAAGAGGACAAAATGTTAAATGTATTTATGTTGCTATTGGTCAAAAAGCATCAAGTGTTGCTAATGTTGTTGGTGTTTTAGAAGAAGCAGGTGCCATGGAATATACAACTATTGTAAATGCAGGTGCTGCAGAAGCTTCGGCATTACAGTTTTTGGCTCCCTATACAGGTGTAACAATGGGCGAATATTTCAGAGACAATGGACAACATTGTTTAATAATATATGATGATTTATCAAAACATGCAGTTGCATATAGAGAGATGTCATTATTGCTAAGAAGACCTCCAGGAAGAGAAGCATATCCAGGAGATGTATTTTATCTACATTCAAGATTACTTGAAAGAGCTGCAAAAATGAATGATGAGAATGGTGCTGGTTCTATGACGGCGCTACCAATCATCGAAACACAAGCTGGAGATGTAGCAGCATATATTCCTACAAATGTTATCTCCATTACTGATGGTCAAATATTTCTTGAAACGGATTTATTTAATTCAGGAATTAGACCTGCAATTAATGTTGGATTATCTGTATCAAGAGTTGGTGGAGCCGCACAAATAAAAGCTACAAAACAAGTTGCCGGTACATTAAAATTGGATCTTGCTCAATATAGAGAACTTGCTGCATTTGCACAATTTGCTTCTGACCTTGATGCTTCAACTCGAGCACAACTTGAAAGAGGTCAAAGAATGGTTGAAATTTTAAAACAAGGCGTAAATAAACCACTTGTTATTGAAAAACAAGTTACAATTATTTTTGCTGGTGTTAATGGATTTCTGGATGACATAGAACCTAAAGATGTTGTTAAATTTGAAGCTGAATTCCATCAGTTTATTGAACAAAAATATTCTAATATCTTAAGTGGCTTAGAAGTAAAAAAAACAATAGATAATGAAATTAAAGAGCAACTAACTACTGCAATAAAAGAATTTAAAATTATTTTTAATGCAAAATAAGGAATAGCAATGGCTAACTTAAAAGATATTTCTAGGCAAATTAAAAGCGTAAAGAATACACAGAAGACAACGAAAGCTATGAAGCTTGTTTCGTCGGCTAAGCTAAGAAGAACCCAGCAGTTAGCACAACAAGCAAAAAGTTATGCTAATAAAATTAATGAAATTTTAACCGAGATCGCATCGAACTTACATAATGTCAAAGATGACCATCTCGATTTGGGAAGAGCTTTTAATAAAAATGGTGAAATTAAAGTCGTTGATATAGTTTTTGTTACAGCCGACAAAGGTCTTTGCGGTGGTTTTAATATGACCACCATAAGAGAAGTTAGAAACCTTATTAAAGACTATTCGGATAAAGATATTAAAGTTAATCTAAGAGCAGTTGGAAGAAAAGGCATAGATTACTTTAATTTTCAAAATGTAGAATTAACACAAAAAGAAATTGGACTTTCTTCAGCTCCAACTTATGACAAGGCTGCGCATTTTGCAAGTAATACATATGAAGCTTTTAATGATGAGCAGACAGATAGTGTCATTTTGGTGTATAATGGATTTAAGAATATGTTAACACAAGAGTTAAAAGTAAAAACATTACTACCAATCAACATGCAAGATGTTAAAGTAAAAGTTAGTAACTCTATGATGGAGATTGAACCAGAAGATGACGAACAAGATGTCTTAGACGAATTAGTAAAAAAATACATAGAATTTAATGTATTTTATGCGCTTATTGATTCCTTATCTGCTGAACATAGTGCAAGAATGCAAGCTATGGATAATGCAACCAATAATGCAAAACAAAGGGTTAATGATTTAACTGTGCAATTTAATAAAGCAAGACAATCGGCTATTACAACAGAATTAATTGAAATAATTTCTGGCGTTGAAGCACTTAAATAAGAATTTAGAAAGGAAAGGTACATATGGAAGGCAAAATTATTCAAATAATGGGACCAGTTGTAGATGTTGAATTTGATGGTTATCTACCAGCTATTAATGATGCTATCGAAGTGTTAGGAACAAAAGAGAGATTAATCTTGGAAGTTGCAGCACATATTGGTGATAGTAGAGTTAGGGCTATAGCTATGGATATGACAGAGGGTTTAGTAAGAGGTCAGGTTTGTATTTCTAGGGGGGAGCCAATTAAAGTTCCTGTTGGAGAAGAAGTGCTTGGAAGAATTTTTAATGTTATTGGAGATCCAGTTGACGAGGGTGAAGCTATTCCTGATGGTGTAGAAAGATGGTCTATTCATAGAGAAGCTCCTGCCTTTGAAGAGCAATCAACTTCAACTGAAATGTTTGAAACAGGCATCAAGGTTGTTGACCTTTTGGCACCATATGCAAAAGGTGGTAAAATTGGTCTATTTGGTGGTGCTGGTGTTGGTAAAACAGTTATTATTATGGAGCTTATTCATAATGTTGCATTTAAGCATGATGGGTATTCTGTATTTGCTGGAGTTGGTGAGAGAACAAGAGAAGGGAATGACCTTTATCATGAGATGAAAGAATCTAACGTTTTAGATAAAGTTGCACTATGCTATGGACAAATGAGTGAGCCACCAGGAGCTAGAAATAGAATTGCATTAACAGGTCTTACAATGGCTGAATATTTCAGAGATGTGAAAGGTCTTGATGTATTAATGTTTATTGATAATATTTTTAGATTTGCTCAATCAGGTTCAGAGATGTCTGCACTTCTTGGAAGAATTCCATCAGCAGTTGGTTATCAACCAACACTTGCAAGAGAAATGGGAGCATTACAAG
This sequence comes from Helicobacter pylori PMSS1, assembly GCA_945883785.1. GTDB lineage: Bacteria > Campylobacterota > Campylobacteria > Campylobacterales > Arcobacteraceae > CAIJNA01. Next base: position 8,431 of record CAMCYD010000007.1, on the reverse strand, counting down.
AAAGAATTACAACAACTAAAAAAGGTTCAATTACTTCAGTTCAAGCTGTTTATGTACCCGCGGATGACTTAACAGATCCAGCACCAGCTTCAGTTTTTGCTCATCTTGATGCAACTACAGTTTTAAATAGAAAAATTGCAGAAAAAGGTATCTATCCTGCAGTCGATCCTCTCGATTCAACTTCAAGAATTTTGAGTGCAGATGTGCTTGGGGTAGAACATTATGATGTTGCGAGAGGTGTTCAATCGCTATTACAAAAATATAAAGATTTACAAGATATTATTGCAATTCTCGGTATGGATGAGTTAAGTGAAGCAGACAAATTAGTTGTTGAAAGAGCTAGAAAAGTTGAGAAATTCTTGTCACAACCATTTTTCGTTGCAGAAGTATTTACGGGGAGCCCAGGAAAGTATGTTGAATTAGCAGATACAATAGCTGGATTCAAAGGTATTTTAGACGGTTCGTATGACCACATGCCAGAAAATGCATTTTATATGGTTGGTGGTATTGATGAGGCTATCGCGAAAGCAGAAGTTAGTAAATAAAGCTAAAAAGGTAAAAAATGGATAATACAATAAAATTATCAATTGTAACACCAACGGGTGAAATATTTTCTCATGAAGTTAAGTCAGTAGTGCTTCCTGGAAAAGATGGTGAGTTTGGTGTTTTGCCAAACCACTCACTTTTAGTTTCTACACTAACAGTAGGTGTTATCGAAATAACAAATGTGGATAATACTGTAGATGCTGTAGCTATAAATTGGGGTTATGTAAAGGTAAGTGAACATAGTGTTGATGTTCTAGTCGATACTGCAGTGTCTTTAAATGCAGATGATGATTCGGAATTATCACATAAAATACAAGAAGCAAAAGATTTAGTTAATTCTGTACAGGATTCCGCTGTTTCTTTGGCATCAGTTGAAGCTAAAATAGCATCATATAAATAGGTTTGAATGTTAGATATAATTATTAATTACTTACAGAATAGTTCTATAATTACTGTTTCTGTATTGTTTTTATTGTCTTTTTATTTAATCCTAACAATTTTAATTTTTGTTTACAAGTTATTAGAAATTTCTTCTGCTACTCGAAATGAAGTTGATTCTTTAAATTCTCTAACAAGAAGAGAGTTTAGAGTTAATCCTCTAACATCAATAGGAAGTTATATAGTAAATAATAATGAAAAAAATAAAGAATCGCTCGAAGTGTATGAAATATCAATGATTAGAGAGGCTAGCTCTTGGTTATCATGGCAGTCTATAATAGCTTCAACCGCTCCATTTATAGGATTATTTGGAACGGTTGTAGGTATTTTAGAATCTTTTGCAAGTTTTAAAAATGTTGCAAAGGTTAGTTTTTCAGTTATTGCGCCGGCAATAAGCGAAGCATTAATAGCTACTGCTGCTGGAATCTTGGTGGCAATATTGGCATATACATTCCACCAAATACTTGTTAGAAAAATATACATATTAAACACTTATATAAAATCACAAATAAATATAATATTATCTAGGAATTAATATTGTATGATTATAGCCAAAAACCAGATTTGAATATTACACCACTAGTGGATGTCATGTTGGTATTACTCGCAATTTTAATGATAACAGCTCCTGTAATGGAATATGAAGAGCAAATATCTTTACCAAAAGGTAGCACAACAAAGCAGATAAGTGATGTCAAAAATATAAATATTTTAGTCCAAAAAGATAGAGTAATTAAAATAAATCAAGAAAAATTTCAATTTAGTACTTTCACAGAAGATTTTACTAGCTATTCAAAATTTTTTAATAAAAATATACCAATTCATATAAGAGCCGATCAGTCTTTATCGTATAGTGATGTGGTCGCAATTTTAAAAACAGTTAAAGAATCTGGATTTTCTAGAGTATCATTAATCACAGATGGATAAAAAGTTTAATCTAACTATTTCAGTTGTTATAGCTATTTGTGCCTATACATTGCTTCTTTTTTTAATTGTTTTATATCTAAAAGAGTATCCAATTGAGACTAAAAAGTTTTCATCTATGCCAAAAGAAACTTTGATAGAATTAGACTTTGTTGATAAAGATAATAACCAGAATGAACAAGTGTTAAAGCAAGAATTATTAGAATCTCAAGAGAATGTAATTCAAGATGTGAGTTCTTCTCCGGATATGAAAAGCGTAACTAATTTAAAATCACTTTTTTCTAATATTTCTGATATTGGTACAAAGAAACCTGTGCTAGATGAGACTACAGAAAAACCTCAGAATCAGACAATGAATAGATTTAAGTCTAAAATTGAGGCAGAAAATACTACACAAAAAATTGAGTTATTAAAATTGATTGATGTTAAAAATGGTTCGAATAGTGCGAAAAGTTCAATAGTAGCAACAAACAAAGGAAATTTTGACGAATATTATTCCATGATAAACACTTATATTTTAAGAAAATGGTATAATTTTCCATTGCTAACAGATGTAAATTATTTAGTAACTGCTAATATTACAATTGATTCTAGTGGAAATTTTAGCTTTGTGATGTTGAAATTTTCTGGTGATAATAGGGTTGATGGGGCTATAAAACTTTTTTTAAGAAATCAAAGTTTAGAAAAATATCCAGTTTCTCCAGATAAATTAATCAAAACAATTAGGATTAATTTTAAACCATATTTAGATTGATTAATTTTAAGGGAGATTTTAAATGAAAAAGTTGTTACTATTGTTTATTTTGATACAAAGTTTGTTTGCTGTTGATGCAGAATTAGACATTGTTAGAAAGAATGGGATTGTGCCAACAATTTCAGTGGCAATAACAAAGAATAATATAGATATGGATTTAGCAACTAAAATAAAAGAAGTTTTAGAAAAAGATTTTTTAGTTAGCGGACATTTCAATGTCGAACCACTTGATATATTGGTACAGAGTGTTGATAATCAGTTTAATTTTGCAAATCCGGCAATTGCAAAAGTAGATTTGGTTCTACTTTTGGAAATCAAAAATACTTCAAATAGTGGAGTTGTAATTGATATTGTATTGGAAGATGTTAATACTAAGGAGATTAAATCTAAAAATACTTATCAGGTTTCAAATTCAATAAGATATCCATTTTTAGCGCATAAAATTGCAATTGTGGTAAATAACGAAATAAAAGCTCCATCGATTGACTGGATGAGTAGATTTATCATATTCTCAAGATATATTAGTTCAAAGAAAAGTGAAATTTTAGTTTCAGATTACACATTAACATATCAAAAAGTTGTTGTAAGTGGTGGATTAAATGTTTTTCCAAAATGGGCAAATAGAGAACAAACAAGTTTCTATTATACAACATATGATAACCTCTATCCAACTCTCATTAAACAAGATTTGTATAATAAAAAATCTGAAAAGGTACTCCATTCTGATGGCATGATTGTGTGTTCCGATGTTAGTAGCGATGGAAATAAACTTCTACTTACAATGGCTCCAAGTGGACAACCAGACATTTATCTCTATAATTTAAAATCTAAAATAGCAACAAGAATAACCAAATATTCTGGTATTGATGTGGGTGGAAATTTTTTAGTAAATGATGAAAAAATAGTTTTTGTTTCAGATAGGATAGGAAAAGCAAATATTTTTACGCAAAAAATTGGAAGTGATAGCGTTGAACGATTGGTGTATCATGGTAAAAATAATAGTCAAGCAACAACTTTTAATAATTATATTATCTATTCAAGCAGAGAAGAGGGGAGAAATAGCTTTAATTTATATCTAATATCAACAGATAATGATGCTATGAAAAAGCTTACAACACAAGGTGCAAATCAGTTTCCAAAGTTTTCTGTAGATGGTGAATCTGTGTTATATGTAAATAATATAAATGGTAATAGTTCATTGGGAATTATGAGATTAAATTACGATAAGCATTTTTTATTTATTTTAAAAAGTGGAAAAATCCAATCTATTGATTGGTAAAATTAGAATATAAATTAAGTTTTATATAGTACAATTGTAAATAAAAGGAGTTAATATGCACTTTAAAATAGTAAATGTGTTATTTGTGCTTTCTTTATTGTTGATTTTTTCTGGATGTTCAACAAAAAAAGAAGTTGTTTCATTTGATAATGATATTAAAAAAATAGCCCAAAAAGAGAATAAAGTTGATGATAAAATGGCTGAGCCAAAAACTATAAAAATTGTCTCTTCGGAAGATATTATTTCATCTACAACAAATGGTGAAGAACCAAAATTTAAGCTTGTCGATGAATTATATAATACAACAATAAGTAAAATTAATGGAGAGGACATAACATTAAAATCTATCCATTTTGATTTTGATATGTTTACATTAACTGAAGAAAATTTAGCATTTTCTACGGAAAACTTCAAAAAGATTAATAATGCTTCAGCAAAAGAGAGTTCTTTTAAAGTTAAGTTGGAGGGAAATTGTGATGAGTGGGGAAGTGATGAATATAATTATGCTTTAGGATTAAAAAGATCTATGGCTGTAAAAAATGATTTAGTTAATAGAGGTATTGCTGAAGATAGAATAGTTGTAGTGAGTTACGGTGAAAGTAATCCGATATGCAAAGAACAAACAGCTCAATGTTGGACTAAAAACAGAAGAGTAGACCATTATTTAATACCATGAATGCACAGAATACTAATAAATTAATATTAATTGTTTCATTGTTCGCTTCGCTTTCTTATGGGAAAGAGATTTCTGTTTTTGGTGCAGGAAATTTAGATTCTTCAACACCTTATGGATTGAATAAAACTGAAAAAGCAGTTCTTCAAAATAATGAAAAAGTAAATGAATTATCGTTAAAAATTGATGCTTTAAATTTAAAAGTTGGTTCATTTGAGTCGAAACAAGATGAAATATCTCAAAGAATTGAAGGGATAAAATCTATTTATGAATCAGATAGTCAAAATATCAATACTACTAAATTAAAAATAAAATCTAGTGAGAATAAGTTTGAAGAGCAAGTTGGAGTGCTGTCTGTTAAAATAAGTGAAAACTCTAAAAGGATTGAAGAATTATCTACTAAATTAGATGATTTTATCACTTCACAAAAGAAAAATAATAAGTTGCTTGAAGATTCTATTTTGAAGCTTCTGACCATTATGAATAAGATAAATGGAGAATATGTAAAGAAAGTAGAATTTGATGAGCTTGTAGCATTTATAAATAAAAATTCTGCAGAACAAATTGTTTCTGTTCCGCCTCCTCAAAAAAAACAAGAAAATATTATAGGAGAACCAATAGAAAAACAGAAGGTTGATAAAAAAGATAATAAAGATTTGTTTGATGAAGGCTTAAAGTTATTCAAATCAAATCAAATGTCAAAAGCAATGCTTATTTTTGAGCAATTGGTTGAAAGCAAATACAAACCAGCTGAGAGTAATTTTTATTTTGCTGAAACAAAATTTATTAAAAAAGAGTATAAAGAGGCGATTCAATCGTATAAACAAAGTATGATCGCAAATGATAAAGCTGAATATATTCCAAAATTGCTATTTCATAGTGCGATTTCATTTGAAAATTTAAAGCAAAAAGAAAATGCTATAAATTTCTATAAAACTATTATAGAAGTGTATCCAGATTCACAAGAGGCAAAAGATGCAGCAAAAAAAATGAAGAGCAAAGAAGATATTCAAGATAATAAAAAAGAAACAGAAAAATCATCTAAAAAAACAACATCTAAAGAAAAAACTTCTAAAGATTCTAAAAAAGATGTGAAAAAAACTTCTAAAAAAACCAATAAAAGTTCAAAAGACAAAGAAACAAAAATTAAAAAAAAGGATAAAGAATGATTAAGTTGAATGATGTTGTAGCAATGGAATATATGTTAATAGATTCTGATACAAAAGAGGTTGTAGATAGCAATGAAGGGCACGAACTACTAGAATTTATAGTAGGAATGGGACATATTATTCCAGGATTGGAAGCACAAATTATGGGTTTAGCTAAAAATGTAAAAGCTGATATATTCGTAAAAGCTGAAGATGCATATGGTAATTATAATGATGAAGCACTGCAAATTTTACCAAAAGAACAATTTGCAGGTATTGACTTGGTATTGGGAATGCCTCTTTATGGAAGTGGAGATGATGGTCAAACTGTTCAAGTGTTAGTAAAATCTTTTAATGATGATGAAGTTACAATTGATTACAATCATCCAATGGCTGGAAAAAACTTAATGTTTACAATTACTGTTGTTGACGTTAGACAAGCTACTGAAGAAGAATTGGCAACAGGTGTAGTTGGAGGATTATCTCATAGTGGTGGATGTGGTGGCGGAGGATCTTGTGGTTCTCATGACCATGGACATGGATATAACCATGGAGAAAAAGAGTGCGATGGTGGTGAAAAATATGGAGAAGAGTATGAATGTTGTGGCGGACACGATGGTCATGGATGCAACAACAGCTAGTAAATAGTTAAAAGTTCAAAAATGTCGCTCCTGTTTCTTTTGAAATGGGAGTTTTTAATTTAAAAAGAGAGGTTAAAATTATGAAAAAAGTTGCTTTTATTTTTCCTGGTCAAGGGAGTCAATCTATAGGAATGGGAAAAGATTTTTTTGAAAATACACAAATAGCAAAAGATATGATTAGAAACGCAAGTGAAAAAATAGGTGTTGATTTTGAAAAATTATTATTTGAGGAAAATGAAGATTTAAATCAAACACAATTTACACAACCAGCAATTTTACTAGTAAGTGCAATAGCGGTAGAAGTTTTCAATTCAAAATGTGATGTCAAACCAGAATTTGTTTTGGGACATTCATTAGGTGAATTTTCTGCATTAGTAGCTGCTAGTGGGATGGATTATCTTGATGCTGTAGAATTAACTCATAAAAGAGGTCAATTTATGAGTGAAGCATGTGATGGTGTTGGTGCAGGGATGATGGCACTACTTGCTATGGAAGATGATACTGTTGAAGCAATTTGTGTCCAAGAACGAGCAAACGGTAAACAAGTGTGGGCAGCCAATTACAATAGTGATGGACAAGTTGTTTTAGCTGGAAGTAAAGCAGATTTAGAATCATTAGTTGATGTATTTAAAGAAGCGGGGGCAAAAAGAGCAATTGTTCTTCCTATGAGTGTTGCAAGTCATTGTCCTATTTTAGAACCGGCAATCAAAAATTTAGCACCTTATTTAGAAAAAATAAATGATAGTTTTGAAGTTCCAGTAATATCAAATGTAACAACAAAACCATATAATACAAAAGAGGAAGCCGTTAAATTATTATCAAATCAGTTAATAATGCCAGTTTTATACAAACAATCAATTTTGGCACATATGAATGAAGTTGATATGTTTATAGAGTTTGGGAATGGAAATGTATTAAAAGGTTTGAATAAAAAAGGTGTAAGTGTTCCAACTTATAATGTTAGTGATATGAAAACTTTAGAAGAAGTTTTAGAGGTTTTAAATGACTAGATTAGCAATTATGGGTGCAATGGAAGAAGAAATTGCCCCTTTATTGGAATATTTTACAGATATTAATGTTGTTGAATATGCGAATAATAAATATTATGAAGCAAAATTTGGTGAACTTGATGTAGTAATTGCATACAGTAAAATTGGAAAAGTTTTTTCAACTTTAACAGCTTCAACAATGATTCAAAAATTTGGTTGCGATACATTGTTATTTAGTGGAGTAGCAGGTGGTATAAATCCAAAATTAAAAATTGGTGATTTAATTGTAGCAAATCAACTTTCGCAACATGATTTAGATATTACCGCATTTGGTCATCCACACGGTTATGTTCCAGGTGGAAATGTTTATGTGAATACAGATACAAAACTAAAAGAGATTGCATTAGAAGTTGCAAAAGAAAATAATATATCTATTATAGAAGGAATTATTGCTACTGGTGACCAATTTGTTTGTGATGAAACGAGAAAAGCTTTTATTGAAAAAACTTTTAATGCTGATGCTTTAGAAATGGAGGGCGCAAGTGTGGCAGTTGTTTGTGATGCTTTGAAAGTGCCATGTTTAATTTTAAGAGCCATTAGTGATACAGCTGATATGGATGCTGGATTTAATTTTGATGCATTTTTAGAAACAAGTGCAAAAAATTCTGCAGAATTTTTAATTAAAATCATAAAAAACTTCAATAATTTAGACTATTAACTCTTGCTTATTAAAATCATAAAAGTAGAAATCCCTAAAATATGGGATTTCTCAAATAAAATAAAATATTCCAAAAACTTTCCAAATCTACCACACATTAAGAGACATTTAAGCATCAACCCATTATAATTCCCGTCCTTAAACAGACGGACCGAGTGAGTCTAGGAAGAGTTTAAGAAAATGTTCTATACACATAATTAATGTTAATGGTTTTGTAAATAATCTTTACAAACTAAATAAGAAAAAACTTGTCTATGATAAATAGAAATATTTATTAAAAATTTGAGAGTTTTAATTTTAAAACTAAAAGAAAAATATATG
>CAMCYD010000006.1 GCA_945883785.1 Helicobacter pylori PMSS1 | reverse complement strand
GATTGTTAAAGTTATTTAAAATTATGAATTTCAAACTCCCATCAAGAATTTAAGGTAATTTATAAGCTGTAGTTACGAAAAATAGAATTTTTTTTAAATAGATCCCTTAAATAAGGGGTTTGTTGATGTTTGGTTGGAAAATGTCCGTTGAAACAAACACCCACAACCAATATGATGTGATAGAGGTAGCAGCTGTAAGAATAGAGCTTGATGGAGAACTCAAAGTCAAAGAGATGTTTCATAGATACTATCTTTCACGATACCCTGTAAACTTCCACTCTTTTAATGTCCATAAACTCACCCCAGAACTTATCTTGGAACATCGAAATAAAAATGAAATAAAATATCCAGCCTACTTCAAAGAAGATGAAGAGTTTGCACAGTTTTGCAAGGGAGCAAACACTTTAGTCGCTCACAATATCAGCTTTGAACTTCGCCATTGTGAGAAAATCGTGAAGTTTGAAAATCACTTTTGCACGATGAAAGAGAATAAACATATAGTCAAAGCCCTCAATAAAAACGGTGCTATCAAAAATCCAAAACTCGATGAAACCTGTAACTTTTACGGGATAAATTTCGACCAAAATGCCTACCACAGTGCCACTTATGATGTGAGTAAATGTTATGAAATACTCAAATGTATGAGGGAGAAGAAGTTGATACAATAAATTTTCAACATCAATAAGATACAATCAAAAATTTAGTACAATGTACCATATTGAAAAAAAGGGTCACGATGGAAAATCATTTTATAAACACTATAGCAATTAAAGATTTTAAATGTTTTAAAGATTTTCAAGCTGATGGATTTGGAAGAGTCAATCTTATTGGTGGGAAAAATAATGTTGGAAAAACTGCTTTTATGGAAGCATGTTATGTGAATGTTTATGGGCAAAATATTAAAGGATTGAGTCATTCGCTACAAGGTATTAAATTTATGAGAGAAAATATCAATATTTTAGAAAATGAACAAATAAACAATACTAAGAAATTTCTGGAACAAAGTAATAATATTTTTGTCACTTCAAATATGAATCAAATCCATTTTAGAATTGATGAAAATGAGGGAGTTAAAAAATACCATTTTGAATTTAATAATCAAACTATTGATGTGAATAAAAATGATTTCTCATTTGAATCTGGAAAAATACAAAATATTATATTTATTGATAATTTTGGATTTTGCAATAGTCAAATTAAAGATGCCTATTTATTAGTTCAGAAACAAGACAAAGAACAATTTCTTAATAATATTTTACATCAATTTGATAATAGAATTGAAAAATTTATAGCTGGTGATGTACCCCAATGTAGAGTAAATGGTGAATGGCTAGAACTTACTGAGCTTGGTGATGGTGCGAAACATTTAGTTTCTATTGTAAGTTCACTTTTTCAGTGTGAAAATGGCTATCTTTTTATTGATGAGATTGACAATGGCATCCATTACACTCAACTTGATGAATTATGGGAGATTATCCTTTCTGTTTCTAAAGAACAAAAAGTTCAAGTTTTTGCGACAACCCATTCTAAAGAGTGCATAGAGTCTTTTAATCGTGTTCAACTAAAATTACAAGATAAAGAAACTTATTATTTTGAGATGGCTAGAAATGTACAAACAAATAAAATCTTTATATCACAAATTGATAGTGAACAATTAGAATATGGATTATCTAATAATGAAAGGCTTCGAGGTGAATAATCTTTTAATTGTTGAAAGTAATAACGATAAGTTTTTTATTCAAGCATTATTAAATCATATGAATCTACATATAGAGATTGATAAACCTATATGCTTGGTAAATGATTTTGAGTGTATCGGTGGTATAGATAATTTAGAGCAAAAATTAAAGTTCGTATCTAATCAAACACAAAAACAATCCATTCAAAAAATAGGAATTATTTTTGATGCTGATGAAGTTGGTGTTGAAGTAAGAACAAGACAAATTAAAGAAAAAATCAATTTAGTTTTTGATGAAGAAAAGAATATTGAGTTTCAAATTTATATAATGAACTTAAATGGTAAAGGTGAACTTGAAGATATTTTAAAAAGTATAAAAACCGAAAAATCAAATTATGCAGATTGTTTGTCAGAATGGAAAGAATGTATAGAACAAAAAGGTGAAGCCGTAACCAAGAAAATCTTTAATAAATTTTGGATAAATAATTACATTATGTATGATACTTGTACTGCAAGTAAACATAAAGGGAAAAAAGATACATATTGTATTTTTGAATATGCATTAAAAGAGAAAAAGATTTGGAACTTTGACCATGAAATTTTAGATGATTTAAAAGAATTTTTAAATCAACTTTCTCAATAAAATATCATTTTAATTTTCTAAATTTACTGAATCTTTTCTAAGATAAGCAATACATATCACTAAAATAATCTAAACAACCAAGGCAAAAATGAACACTAACTTACTCACTCTCCTAAAAGAGAAAACATCGCTAAATGAAAAATATATCACAAACATCATCGCTCTTCTTGAAGAGGGGTGTACTATCCCGTTTATTGCGAGATATCGAAAAGACAATACTGGAAATGCTACCGATGAAGCACTTTTGAAATTTCAAGAGATTTATGAATATAGTCTCAAACCCCTCAAACGAAAAGAGGAGATTGAATATATTTTAAAAGAGAGGTGTCTTTAACCACAACTCTGCAAGAGCTTTTAAACAAAGCTACTACATTGACAGCTTTGGAAGACATTTACGAACCTTACAAAGAGTCCAAAAATACAAGAGCGGATATTGCCCTTGTAAATGGGCTTGAACCTTTAGCAAATATGATAAGTGGGGTGAAATACACCCTTGAAGAGATACATCAAAAAGCGAGTTACCTCAAATCGCATCGACTTTTGGCGATATTTCGAGCGGTAAATGAGAAACAAATCACTTTAAAACTAGAAGTGGATGAGGATTATTTGATAGAGGGGATAAAAATTGTTTTGTTTTAGTATCAAATTTTGTATTATTTTGGATTGTATTTACATAATCATCGATACTATCAAGTGTGCGAAAAGTGATGAATTGATAGTGGTCGTGAAGATTTAAGTGAGGAAGTTTTGTATGCAATTATGACTCCTGTTTTTTACAATGCCCCAAACAAGTTTGGGGTTCCGAAACCAAAGTATCAAAGTTACTGTCCGTCTCTAACACACCGAACATAACCGCTAAGCGCCTTATCGTAGTCGTCCGTACCGCCAACGTTGAAATAGACAAACCAAGCATAGCTAGTGTAGCTCGCATAGGTAGTAGAACTCCAATAATAGCTAGAGGCAACATTTACAAACTGTGATTTGATAGCTGGACTATATCTTGAACTATCAACTATAGTTTTTAGTTCATTTATGTTTGGGAGTCGCCAGTCATCATATGAAGCAAATGTGAGATTTTCACAATAACTTATCGCTTCACTCCAAGTTTTTGTTATTGTTTTTGCTTCACTATTATCTTGCCATACTAAGTTTGTTTTGGTATCGAGTACTATTTCTTTTGTGGCGTCTCTTAAAAATTCAGCTTGCAGTGAAAGTGTCAAGCTACCAACTAAGACGAGTCGGATAAGTGCACTGTTTTTCATTTTTTTTACTTTAGTTGATAAAACTTCAACTTCGTGGTTGTTTTTCATCTATTGTTCCTACCTTTTTTATTAAATTGTAACTATTTGCATGTTTGCAATGGCTTATAGCCTTGTCATTGCGAACGCCGTGAAGCAATCCATAGTCCGCTTTATGGACTGCTTCGTTCCTCGCAGTGACGATTCTGTCATTGCGAACATCGTGAAGCAATCCACTGTCCGCTTCTTGGACTACCTCCAGCGGTACTAAAGCACATCGCTTTTGGTTCCAAGCCTAAAAAAGTAAAGCAGTTTACTTTTTTAACGGCTTTCACATACCTCGCAGTGACTTTTTTACAAAATACTACCATACAAATCTTCCCAATTTGAATTTATACTTTCAATAAGTGATATTTTCTTAGCTCTATTTCCAGCTTTGAGTTGTTTTTCTCTTTTGATAGCTTCTTCAATATCATCAAATATTTCATAATATACAAGTGTTTTCAAACCATATTTTTTAGTAAAACACTCCTGTAAACATCCTTTATGTTCATATACTCTACGAATCAAATCATTGGTTACTCCGATATAAAGTGTTCCATTTTTTTGATTGGTCATGATATAAACATACCCTTGTTTCATTTGGTTCTCCTTTTTTTAGTCATTGTGAACGAAATGGACTGCTTCGTTCCTCGCAGTGACGGGTTGTCATTGCGAACGAAGTGAAGCAATCCATAGTCGGCTTTATGGATTACTTCGTCATTTCATTCCTCGCAATGACAAGATGGATTGCTTCGTTTCACTCGCAATGACAAAGTATCAAAGTTACTGTCCGTCTCTAACACACCGAACATAATAGCTATCCGTCTTAACGTCGTTGCGCGTATAACCATAGTTGAAAGAGACAAGCCAAGCATAGCTAGTGTAGCTCGCATCGGTAGTAGAACTCCAATAATAGCTAGAGGTAACATTTGTAAAAGTTTGGTCAATACTAGGGCTATATTTTCCATAATCAACGATAGTTTCTAGCTCTTCTTTTGATGGGAGTCGCCAGTCGCTAAATCCACCAAACTCTAAGTTTGTACAATAAGTTATCGCATAATCCCAAGTCAGAGTTGATGGTGTAGTGGTGTTGTCATCTTGCCACTGTAAGCCTGTGACGTTGTCTGTGACTACCGCTTTGCCAGCATCTCTTGTATAGCTTCTTGCTACCCCTTTTTTATAAGTACCGTCATCATTTGTTGCATAACTAGTAGTTTGCCCAGTTTTTAGCACTGGGGTCAATGTATCTACAATCGTTTGATTATAATCCAATGGGTAGCTCCCATTTATATCCCTAATCACACTTTGATGCAACACTATTTTTGTACTACCATTATTGTCTAAGGCAACAGAGGATGTTCCATTTGAGTTTAAAGATACTTTATGCCTATAAAAAATTGTGCTATTATACTCTCCAATTGACGCACTACCTATGGCTCCTGTTCCATTAATATCATAGTTTTGGCTCATATCGCTACTGATTGAAGATGGATTTATCTCTTTACTAAAATAAATATAAAGCTCATCATCATTTGGTGTGACTGTACGGTTATTGTCATACACTGCAGAACGAATATATAAACCTACCTCTTTGAGTGTTGATGAAGTAAACATCCCATTTACTCCACCAATTGTCAATGTTGTAGTCACATTTGATTCTGATGTTCCTGAGCTTGTATGTCTTACTTTTACAATAGTTCCATTTGAAACCGATCCATCTGCATTTGTCCAAGCACCACTATTAAGACTATATTCTCCATTTGAAATAGATATTAGAGCAGATGCATCAATACCTGAAATAGTTATGCTGTTTGATTCAATTGCACTTGAAAGTGCAACATTCGATTGCGATGTGAAACTAAAACTATTCGGAATTGTATCTTCTCCAGTATTATTGATATAAATAAAAATATATTGTGCCTTGCTATAGATCCCGTCGCTTACAGTAGCTGTAAATTGATATCGATGAGAGGTTCGATTTTCATCTTCATAATCAGGTGCAACTTTAAATGTCACTACTCTGCTTGAACTATTCAAATCAAAATAACTTGCATCTACCCCTGAAATAGAATAAGTCAATGGGTTATTATCTGCATCTGTTGCAGTTAAAGTTATCGCATTTTTTTGATTTTCATTTACATGTGCATAATTACTATTGGTAAAATATGGGATATGTGTCGTAGTATTTTCATCAACTACATTTCTAATCCATCCAGCATCTTCACCACTTGAAGAAGCTCCATCTTTTGTATAACACCATTTTGCTGTATGATTACCTACTAGATAATAACTTTGACTCGACCAATCTTGTTCTCCTGATATTGAATTATAATTTGAACCATCGATATAAAATTTTAGATAATCAGCATAATATTCTGAAGAAACTTTCCAGTCAAATGAAATATTTCCAGTTACTTTTTTTTCTATACATGTGATTTGATTGCCTGAAATCTTCCCGCTTTTCATTGCTACACTATCTTGTTCCCAAGTAGTATCACCACTAAAATCATAGTCTGTTTGCAAAATCTTGATAGTTAATGGAACACTTACACTATTTATCCCATCAAAAATATCAATATTGATACTGTAAGATAATTTTGTTGCATAACTAGGAGCTGTTTTAAAGTTAAGCACTCTATCGCTTCCAAGAGTAAAACTGCTTGCATCTGTTCCGCTTAGAGAATAGGTGAGAGGACTCACATCTGTTGCACTGATAGTTAATGGAACTTTTGAAATTTTTTCAAACATATCTATTGAAGATGGCACTGTTATTTGCGGTGGTGTGCTATCTTTTTTCACTAAATATGTTAAGTGTTCACCTAGGTTGTCTTTTGTATCTTTTAAATAAATAAGAAATGTTTTATTGCCATCACTCCCTGAAGTATTGAGCGAAAGATTTGCTATCCCTGAAGAATCTAGAACGATTCCACTATCGACATTATCGATATAGATTGTGCTATTTGCCTCCCCACTCAATGCCAATGCAAAAGTATCTTCATTGGTAAGATTATTTGTAGTTAAAACAACGGGAACCAAAGGTCCGATAGTATCAACATTCCATCCAAAAGTATCATTTAAGCCTTTCTCAAAATGATTTCTGGCTACAAATTCATTCACTAGCTTCATTTTCACATCTGACATAGTCTTATGTAAATTCGCTTCTGTTACATTATTTTCAAAGTTAATTGGGCTTATTTCGAGTTTATTTTGAAGTGTAGATAAGATATGAATACCATGTGATGTATCTCCATCATCATCTAAAGATTGTAAAAGTCGTAGCATCATAATTGTTTGGGTATTGTTTGTATCTTTTCTGTCAAACCCAAGAAGCTCATTTGGATACAATTTATGGTCAGTTTCATTTATATCAGTTACTTGAAGCGTTCCTAGTTTGATATTTCCTACACTAAATGAAATATCTGTATTGTAGGCGACATCTGGTGTTGCATCATATTTGAAAGTTCCATTCACATCAGTTACTCCACTGATTTTTCCACTTCTATAAAATATTCCAGAAACTGGTGAATCGATAAAATACCCTGTCCCGATATTTTTTGCATCCTGAGCTGGAGCAACATCTTCTTTATAAGTAGAGCCTCCACCACCGCATCCAGTCATCAAAACTACATACAAGAGAGTGATAAAAATTATATGTATTATTTTTTTCATTGTGCTACCGTCCCTTCCGCTCTTGATTTTCTATATTCTCTTCGCACTCCAAATAACAATCCAATCAGTAAGAATCCATACAATGGATACTCTATAAGATACACAATCGGTGTCAATATCGATCTAATCACAACTTTTGCTATTTCATTATCCGCTATCATATCGGCAATTGCAGGTGAATAGGTATAATAAAAATCAACAAAAGCAAGTCCTATTGGATTTGTTTTGAGGTATCTATCTCTAAAATCTCGAAGCACTTTTACATGTTTTTCAAAATAACTTCCAAATGCAGCTGTTGCTATAAAACACCCTTCTTTTGGAGGTTTTGTTTCACTTCCTTGAGAATATGAAGAATCTGATATCCCATCTGAGAGTTTCTCTTTCAAAATAAATACATTCAGTTTTGAAATATTTCCATCTGTAGCTGTGTAGTTAAAAGTACTATTGTCAACACTATATACATTATCGACACTTACTCCTATATTTTCAAAATCTTTATCTGGAACGAGTATCCCTTTTTCATCTGTATAAGCTATTTTTACACCATAGTTTGGAGAAGATATATAGACTTTATTGCTTCTAAAGAAGATGCTATTTAATATTTCATTTGTATCATATTCTTGTATTTTTGCAAGATTTGAATTGTCTTTAATATCATACACTTTGATATATTTTGTCCCTTCTATATGAATATAGAGAGTTTTCTTAGTTCCCAAAACTTCCATATGGGTGATATTATTATCAAATGTTATTTCTGATTTTACTGTTGCTTTATTGAAACTATCAAACGAAACAACTTGCAATGTCTTTCCTAATGCAATATACAAATCTTCCCCATTGCTTCTTACTATCGTGATACCAGAAACTTCGTATTGACCTTTACTTTCGGTCAATTCGTAATTATTAGTGTCATTTGTATTTAAAATTCTACTAAGGATACTTTTATTTACACTATTTCCAAAACTGTCAGAAGTGAGTGTCCCATATTCATAGAGATACTTATCATCACCATACAAAATATTGAGTTTACTCAAATATGTATAGTATGGCAACTGATGTGAACTATTTAAATCGATAATTTTTAGTTTATCTTCCTTAGTAACATTTCCATAAATTTTTCCATTATAAATATGCATTTTATCCACACTAAAGCTAGAAGTATCGCTAGGATAATTAGAGTTTTCTTTTGCAGCTATCTCTTTTATAACTGGTACTTGTGGGTCTGAAATATCATATTTAATTAAATTTCCACTTGTCCCAACATAAAGAAAATCTCCATCAAGTGCTAAAGTATTTACATATTGGTATTTATCTATAGTTTTTTTCAAACTTGGAGTTGATAACGAAGACACATCTACAGCTGCAAAACCACTACTTCCACCGATATAAACAGTATTTCCTTTTTTGACCAAATCTTTTGGCGTACCTATAGTTGATATTTTAAAATTCTTCACTATTGAAAAGTCAGTAAGATTTATAATTGTTAACCCATAGTTATTATAGTATTGATTTGCGATGTAACCGTAATTACCATCGATTATCATTTTGCCTATACTTATATCAGAATAATATAGACTTGACGAAGATTTTAAATTACTTACACCTAAAACTTTCGTAGGATTTGTTGGATTTGAAATACTATATTTTGCTAAAAAATATGTATTGTAAGGATAAATATTATTTCCATCAATTGCGACTTTTGAAATAGATTGACCATAATTAGAATTATCTGTCACTTTTACTAGTGATTTATAAACAATATTTGCTTTATCACTTATGTCATATATTTTTATTCCAGCTTCACTATTGCTATTTGCTACATAAGCGATGTTGTTTTTGAGTACCATATCTTGAAAATTATTTGTCGTAGTATTGTATCCTACAACATTGAGCCTAGTAGAGTTACCATCACGATAAATCGAATATCCCAAATCTGAATTGGCAACATAAATATATCCATCATTGAGTGTAAAATCTGCTGGTGATTGCGTAATATTGATATCATTTTTTATAAATGTTAGATTTTCATCATATTCATCTATTTTAGAAGATGAAGCTTGATATATCACACCATTTTGATATTTTATTGTGTCGTAAATACTTGATATATTAGATACATTACTATCATTTGATTTTATCTTCGCTAATGAAGTTTTTACAATATTACTTGAATTTTTGATATAGATTGTATCTTCAGAAACAACAACAATATCAGAAGCACTAATTCCATTAGACTTAAATGCGTACAATGCTGGATTCGTACTATTATTAACATCCACAACATCTAAAGAATAAGCATAAAGATTATAAACTTTTTTGTTCAAGTATTTGAGACTTCTATTTATACCATCAGAGGAATATGATTGACTATAATATTTTAATTTATATACAGGTGCCGTTGGATCTGAAATATCAACTATATAAAATCCAGTATTGTGTTGCAAATAAAGTGTTTTATTATCATCACTGTTTAAAACCATATTGTAAACTGTATCATAGTAATAATTCCATTGATCTTGTTTCAGTCCAGAAAATACTTTGGTTGGTGCAGATTTATTACTAATATCAAGGACATGGATTATTCCACTGTTCGATGCAAGATATAAATAATTTCCCTTTAAAATCATATCTCTCGAATATGTATAGGTATCAAAGTCTTTTTTCAAAATTGGATGTGCTTTATCTGATATATCATAAATATTTAATTTATTCCCATCCCTATCCAATGAATACAAATAATTTCCATCAACTATCACTTTATTGCTTGCTATTAGTTTCTCGCTGTCAAGTGGAGTCATTTGTTGTGTTTTATCAGTTGGGATAGTATAAGTTGCTATTTTACTAGAGTCTATCATCACAAGAGAATTTGTATCTATATTTGCTAGTGCTGTGATACCCATATATGGATCTTTTTCATATTCCATTGTCATAAATGCTTCTTGATACACTCTATAATATTCTGAAGATATTTCATTTCTATCATCTTCACCAACATTGAGATTGTATTTTACATATCCACCGTTTGAGAGTGTATATTTTGTTTGATCACAAGGATTTATTGTCTGAGTATCTGTACTTTTTTGATTGTAGTACATATAGTTTCCAACAACAATCGGTTTAGAACACATTTTAGTAGTATCATAAGTTAATTCTTTCTGTGAAACTTTTTGGAGAAGATGACTGTAGACATTGAGTTTATTTCCAAGCATTGTATATATAAAACTATTTCCATAAATAAGTTGATCATATGGTATCTTTTCATTGAGTACGAAGTCATCATTTGGAGTAAAAATAACCTCTAAACTATAGTTACCTTCTACTTTTGTAGTATTATTATCTTCCTTTGTTACCAAAAGATAATATGTGTCTGGATTTAAAGTAGTTTCAACTTTGTATTCTGTTGTACCATTGATTGTATTATATTCTTTACTATAAATAGTTTTTTTATTTTTATCGATAAGCTCAACTTTAGCATTAACATTCCCTGTTAATTTTAGTGTTAATGTTCCTCTTCTTGTCAAATCAATTTTAAAATAATCTTTATCATCACCCGTACTACTTAAATTCCCACTTTTTACAACTATCCCATTACTATCAAAGTCTAAATATGTTGCGTTTGCTATTTCATCTGGAAAATCATCTTTGGCAAATGTTGTATTTAAAGTATAATTCCCATCTGTTCCATTTGTACTAAAAACTTCTACCTCATAAGTCCCCACAGAGATATCTGACGATGTTTTTGAAGTAAGTGTTGTATTGAAATCCAACCCTACGGTTCCATTAAAATCAAGAGTAATTGTTCCGCTGTTTGTCGCTGTTATTATAAATTTATCTGTATCACTACCTGTTCCATACTCTTTTACTATTTTTGAGATATTTCCTTTGATAGTTGTACCCACAGATAATGCACTATTGTTGTAGTCATTTTGGATTTCATACGAAGTTAAGTTAGAACCAATACTATATGCAACCCCTCCAAAAAGTGCGATATCTTTTTGCCCAGTTAAAGATGGAAGACTATTTATTGGATTTGGATTTTTTTCATCACTAATATCGATAACCTGCATTTTTGGTGCAAGAAATAATCTATTTTTTGTCACTTCTATGGAAGAGGTGTTCTCATCTACCCTCACAGAACCTAACTTTGAGGCATACACAGGAACACTAATGTCATAAATATTTAAACTTTTAGTAGAATTATTCATTGTGTACATTCTATTATTGTATATTTTTAATTTAGCTGTTGAATTCGTATCTATACCTTCATAAATTGTAAGAAGTGCTTTATCATCTATCCCAAAAACTTTTAAGCCATTTTGTGTAGCTATATATATATAACCATTTCTTGTTTTTGTTGGTGCGCCTACCCTATTCCAAGCTGAATATTTGATATCAATGTCGTAAATTTCAGTACCTATATTATAAATATTTGCTGAATCCAAAACAGGAGCTGTTTTAGTAGCGATATTTATTTTATAAAGTTTCGTTCCACTAAATGCATACAAAAAGTTTCCATCAAGGACTAATTTTGATATTGAAACTCCATTATCTACTGAAAAACTTTCTTTTTGTACGGTCAGTGCTCCATTTGATCCAACTTTCGCTATTCCTATTCCAAAAGTACCTTCAAGAGAATAATAGAGATATTCACCAGCAATAACCATATCTTTTATGTTAGCTTTTGTATTTGGTAGTGTATCAACAGATCCTAGTGTTTTTTGATCTTTTGTATATATTACTTTTCCACTATCTGAGACAAATACGAAATCAGAGTTTGTAATAACTTTATTTCCAGTAAAAATTTGCTCTTGAAGCTTTGTCAATTGAGGCTTATCAACATCCTCGTATGGATTTGTACCCTCTGTTGAAAAATTATTTGTAAAACTATAATCCCCTGTAATATCACCAGAAATTTCAATAAAATAAGTTCCACCATAAGGAATATCGAAGAATATCCCTTCCTCTTCTATGCTTCCAGTTCCGTTTATCACACCATCTTTGTTGTTTTTTAATATGCTTGCTTTCAACCATGCCTCAGAGCTATTGAGTGTTAATTTTCCAGCATCTGCTATAAATATTTTGAAAATATCTTTATCTGCAGTTGTTGAGATATTTCCTGCAATAGTATCCTTGTCAAAAACACTCAATGCTCCATCTTTACTATCTGTAAAATCATCACTTGCTACGCTCATAGATAAATTATAAATACCTGAACTATTTGTTGTTGATTCTATTTTCAAAAAATATGTTCCATCGGTCAGTGACTTTTGAAAATCTGTAATAGCCGATGTTGTATTATTTGTTTCAGCTATTGTTTCATTATTTTCATCAAAAAGAGTTACTTTTAGATTTCCTATTTTTGTATCAACACTTAATGAAAAAATCCCAAAATTAGGTAAAATTAATTTAATATAATCTACATCATTTTCATCATCAGGCAAGGTTCCTTCAATCTTTTGAGGCAATCCTCCAATTGATGTGGCAATATGTGCTTTTGTCAGATCATCTGCAAAATCAGAATCAAACAAAGCCAAGTTGATACTATTTGATGTCGCGATATATCCATACCCCCCTACTATAAACAAATCATTTACATTTGAAATACTATAAGTTCCACTCGAAACTAAATTATTCATATCCACTGTTGAATATGAGCTAATCCCACTAGTTGTTCCAATATAAACATTTGAATCATATGAAAAAATAGAAGTAATAGAAGTAATAACTTTTGTTGTGTCAAAAAGAGTTTTTTTAATAGGTAAAATTTCATTTGTTATGTCAAAAGGTCGTATTTTTGATCCTGACAATGCAAATAACTTGGTCGTGTCAAATGCTATATCTGTGTATGTTTCAGTGTCATCAGTAGTTACCACTCGTGGAAAAGTAGGTGTAGTTATATCAATAACTTTCAATCCTCCCCAACCATCCGCTAAATAAAGAGTATTGTTTTTGATAATCATTTTTTTAGCATCTGTAGTTGACAACTTTCCGACATTGGAAGGTGCTGTTTTTGTTGTTGCATCAACTAAAACTATCCCATTTGTACCATTTGCTATAAAAACAATATTTGATTTTACTTCTACACTATTGACTTCACCAGATAAAAGAATAGTTCCTTTTATTGTAAGGTTAGAATCCAATACATACAATTTCGTTGTAGATACCGCATAAATATTTTCACCCTCAACTGCTATATCTTTAATCGTATCACCACTTATACTTTGTGATTTTACTAAACTAAGCATCCCGCCATCATCACTAAAGATAACTACTCCATTTACACCATTTGCACCATAAGTATTATTACCTATTTTCTTAATAGCTTGTGGTGTCATAGAAGAAGTGTACGAACTTTTATTTGTAAAAGTTACAGTTCCTTCATCCCCATAAAGAGCACTTGAAAACAACAATGCAACTAAAATTAAAAACTTTTGCAATATATTTTTTCTATTCATAGTATTTCCAAATATTGATTTTTTTATCTTTTCCACCTGAGATGATATAGTCATCTGTGGTCATAATAGCACTTATCCCACCTATATGAGCCTTTTCTATTGTTTTGACTTTTTTGAGTTTTTCTATATCAACAACAGTGATTGAACCATCTTCATTTCCACTGATAATCATTTTTCCATCGATTACAAATTTATTTATTGGGCTTTTCACATCTATCTCTTTTAGTGTTGTCAATGTTTCTTTATCTTTAAATATCAGCTTTCCGTCAATACTTCCAGAGATAAGAAGATTTTTGTATATTCCTAATGCAGTGATTTTATCATTATGTGCTGATTTTATATTTTCTAGCAAATCCCCAGTTTCCATATCCCATATCTTGATGCTATAATCATCACTTCCAGTATAAAGTGTGCCATCTTCTGCTACCATTGTTTTTATATCCCATTGGTGTGCATCTATTGACATCATCAAATCCATTTTTTCTTGACCCCAAATTTTTATAGCACCATCTGCTGAACTACTGATGATACGGTCATCACTTCGTATGATATTGAGTACTGAGCTTTCGTGCCCATCTACTTCTTTTATCGCTTTATTTGCTTCTAAGTCCCAAATTTTAAGATTTTTATATCCAAGTGCTGCAAAAAGTCTATTTCCTTGTAGGTTGATGCTATTGACCCATTGAGGATTTTTTGAAGCTTCCTCATCCATAATCTTTCTTTTTTGGTCCAAAACTGCATCAAAAATAACAGCTTCTCCACTAGATACTTCCACTTTTTTAGAAGATTCCTCTTTTTTGTCTTTTTTTGCTATGGTTCTTACCTCATCAAGAGTTGTATATTTTCTCGTTGGAAGGTAAGTTACATTATTGTAAAAATAAATATTTCCAAAAGTTGAAAAAATTATTTCATTTTGTGTTTGTGCCAATGAAGTCACAATATCATCACTCACATTCAAACTTTTAATCAAATCATATTTAGCTAATATCGCTTCATCAACATCCCCAGATTTATCCATCGTTTCATCGACACCCCAAACTTTCATCGTATAATCCAAAGAACCCGTGATAATATTTTCATTATTTACTTCAAGACTTACAATACTTTTGCTATGTCCTCTTAGTTGTCTCTCTTTTTTGTAAGTTTTTAAATTCCATACGATAAGTGTTCTATCATTTGAAGCTGAAATTAATTTGTCATGATTTATTCTAAGTGCTGTTACCCCTTTTTTGTGTTCATCAAGCACTTTAATAAGAGCATTTGTTTTGATATCTCTTATTTGAATTGTTCCATCATCTGAAGCAGAAATCAGCTTATTCTCATAAATAACAAGTGCATTAATCGTCCCTTTGTGTGCGGATTTAAGATTTTTCTCAAATTTTCCAGATTTCATATCCCATATTTTGATACTATAATCATCACTTCCAGAGTATATTTTTCCATCTTGAATCGCTATAGCGGAAACATCCCACTGATGTTTTCTCAATGTATAGATTTGTTTTTTTTCTTTCAAATCCCAAACTGTAATCGTCCCATCTGAACTAGATGAAACTAGATTATTTCCACTGAGTTTCAAAAACAATACAGGAAGATTTTCACCATCGAGTGTTGTTATGAGTTTAGTTGAGTTCAAATCTCTTATTTGTATTTGCCCATTATCAAGAGCCACTATCAATTTGTCTTCATACAGTGCTAGACTATTTATCCAATGTTGTTTAATCTCAATCTTTTTTTGCACTTTGCATTTTTCTTTATCAAAATAATAAATCATTCCATAAGTACTTGCGATAACATAATTATCATTTACAACAATTGATTTTATGACATCACCAACATCTTTTATACTATCTACCGTCATATATTCTTCAGGCAAAATAATCACTGGGTGTTTTGGAAAAATAGGATTTGGCTCTTTTTTGTAGTTTAAAATGAGTTTTTCTGATTTATTGCCACTTTGGTCAATTGCAACTATTTCAGCAACAATATCTCCATACTCTAATTTTTTTGCTTCAAAATCTCTCCCCACCATAGTCCAATTTGATGAATTATCTACTTTAGCAAAACCAGTAGTTTTGAGTGTTGGATTTTTTTTATTGTACAAAGTAACTTCAATTTTATTGTCTTTTTCTCCCGTTCCCAAAAAAACTAAAATATTTTGCACTTGAGCGTTGAGCATATTTTCATTTTTAATAGATTTTGTGATTTGTGGTAGAACTGGAGCTGTTGTATCTTTTATACATTTAGCTTGAAGAGTTAGTTTGTTTCCAGAATTATCTTCTACATCAACTTTCAATTCAAGTTCACCATCTGCAAAGTCTTTCAATGGAATATCTTTGCTTTTAATTGTAAAATTAAATGCTTTATCAAAAGAAACAATTTTAGAATCAAGGATTGTCTCCTTTTTTGTTGCCTCATCCTTTATCGTGATATTAACTATTTTACTATCGCTATCTATCGTTCCAAGTATAAAAAATGTACTTAATTCAGTGTGATTTATATAGCTATCTTTTGCCTCACTTCCGTCATCAAATGCTATTTTTCCATTGATTTTTGTATCTTTTAGGATAGATTTCAAACTTGCAACTTCACTTTTTGAACCATTTTCGTCTTTGCTAGAAACAAAAATATCATACATTCCATCTCTCAGAGGTGTTGCAAAATCGTTTCCTACAAGCTTCCAAACTCCTTCGTTATTTGCAGTTGTATTTTTTACTATTCGTTCACTACCTAAAAGTATGACGATTTCCACTTCTTGATTTGCAGTTGCATTTCCATCTATCAAAACCTCATTTTCGTTAGCTTTTAAATTTGTATTGAGTATATTTGGTTGTACTAGTTGAGTACTTTTAGCTTCTGAAATATTTGCATCGTTTGAAACTTGTGAAATATTTTCATCGTTTTTGGAAGTGGGTGTTGTAGCACTATCTTCTGCAAACAAACCTACAAACAACCCAACACTCAAAAATAAAAATAAAATAGTTATTATTTTTTTCATAGTTAATCACATATACCTTTGAGAGTCTTTTTAAAATCTGCTTTTAGCCTATTTGTATTTAACTTTTCAACTTGATCTAAATACTCCAAGCTCAAACCTTTGTCTGTCGCATTACAATACTCTTTGAGATCATTGTAAGCTGGTACTTCATATCCATTGTCATCTTTTGTTGGAAAATATCTTTGTCTAATAAAATTAAATTTAATAGATTCTTGGACTGACCTTCCACTTCGTTTGTATGAAAAGAGTAAATCTTCACTAAAAATTGTTTTATAAAGATACATTTCAGGAAGGTACAGCTGAAGTGTCACCACCCCTTTTTCAAGTGATGGTTCAAACATCCAGCCATCTTGGGTAACATTGAGCTGATCAAGACTAGAAACCCTTTTCGCAATTTTATTTATTTTAAACCCAGATTTATCCACAAGATTCATATAAAGAACATCTTCAATATTTGATACTTTTATTTTTAATCTCAAAGTTAAATTATCTTTTGGCAATAAAATATTCATAGCCTCAGTATCTTCTTTAACTTCAAGATTTAAAATATTTCCTTCAAAATTATTTATTATCGTCCCTTTGTTTGCTACATCACTATCAAGTTCTCCAAATCGCAAAAGATTAGACGAGAAACAACCACTCAAAAGTATTGCACTTAATGCTATTAAAAGTATATTTTTAACCATTCTCATCTCCTATTTATTTTCAAATATGATATCTTTTGGTGCAAAACCAAATTCTTCACTAAATTTTATATGCTCGACAGATAACGATTTGTTGTATCTATATGTCACAGATTGGTTTGGATTGATTTTAGGAAATTGATACACTTTTTCATCATTTATCTCAATTCCAAATTTATCAAGAGGCAAATCTCCATAGTTTTTTATTTCAATATCAACATAAGTACTTGTTTGATTGAGGACTACCATTGGAATTGGAGGATTTAGAAGTTTAATTTTTCGTATCAATCTATATAATTCATAGTTTTTTGGAACTAAAATTTTATAATAAATTCTTCTTGGTGTTTGAGCACTTTCCCTAACATACCCAGGTAAATAGGGAAGAACTATCTCTTTTTGTGTTGCATTTGCATCATAAATATTTTTTGCACTCATCGCTTCACTATAAGCATCTTTGTGATTTTTTGCATACATTAATTTAATAGCTTTTGCGTAATGATTGTACCCGATATGATATACAAATGATTTTTCAAAAGAAGAAAGTTTTCTGTCACTTTTCACTAGTTCTTGTGCTTTTATTTCATCTGCTTTTGTGATATTCATATCAGCTATTGTTTTTAATGTTTCATTTTCATCTAATTTTATAGTTGTATTATTTTCACTCACAACTGATTTAATAATTTTAGTTTCATTTTTTTCTTTTATGTCACTCGACTTTTCAGTTTCTTGTACTGTTGTATTGGACTCAACAATCACTTCTGGATTGGGTTTATTTTTCCCTCCGCATCCAGTTGCTATTGTTACTAAAATAAAAAATATTATATATTGCACTTTTTTCATACCCTACTCCTAAAACGCAAATGACAAATCAACATGAACATTGTTGTCTTGCATATATACATCACCAGCTTTGTTTAGCACCTCTTTTTTAAGAGCAGCTAAAGCGACATTCATCTTCCATAAAGCAAATTCAACCCCAGCACTGATGGTTGAAGCTGTATCAAAATTAACTTCTGTCGTATAAGTACTATTACTTACACCCAATCCTATAGCTAAACCACTCCATGGCATCCATTTCAATCCAACAGCTTGTGTATCGAGCATATCATCTTCATGAGTCCAAGATTGGTTACTGACATCATAAGTGAGTAACACCGTCGAGGAAAACATATTTGTCTCAAACCCAACCCCGGCTCGTTTCACAATCGGAGATACTCTTGCCAATTGCTCACCCTCTACGATATTGACCCCTTGTCCTTTTTGGGAATATCCAAGATAGAGTGCATAAAAATCATCAATCCCGATAAAACTTTTTTGCCATTGCACCCCAGCTGTATAATAATCCCCTGTCGCAAATGTTCTGTACTTATTAATCTCATCATTCGTAGTAGTTTTTGCTATTTTTGTTGCATCCATCACATAGTTTGCCCCAACACTAAAAAGACCATACTCACTCTCAATTCCATACGCAAGCCCAATAGCATTGTGAACATCTGGTTTTGCTTCTAAAACAAGATGTTTATAGAACACTCCCACTGCCAAATTGTCAGCAAAATCAACCTCTTTGGTAGTTGCAAATTTTTCTTCGTCCGATGTTGTGCTAGTAGAATTTTTGTGCTCTACATTTGAAGTATGTGTATAAACACCCCAAGCATAATTTGAAAATAACCCAGCTGGATTTGTAAAAAGTGAACTATATCCCTTTGTGGTCGCAGTAGTAGCTCCACTCATCATCACATCTTTTGCATTGCTATAGCCGATATTAACCCAAGCGTTTTCAAGGAGTATTTGTTTTTCTTGTTCTGTCAAAGTATCACCAGCATAAAGCGACTGACTCATCACTATCATCCCTATGAATATTGGTGCCAAAATCTTTTTATTGTATTTTTGCAGTAATTGAATATTTGTATTATTTTTCATTTGTTACTTCTTCTTTTGGTTTCGCTATTTCTTCATTTTGAGGTAATTCATTTTGTGTTTCTATAGGTTTATCTGGTTTTGTTTCTTTTTGAACAATTTTTTTTGTACTTCCAATACCAACTTTTTCTAACATCCTTGCAAAAAATC
Organism: Helicobacter pylori PMSS1; assembly: GCA_945883785.1. Classification (GTDB taxonomy): domain Bacteria; phylum Campylobacterota; class Campylobacteria; order Campylobacterales; family Arcobacteraceae; genus CAIJNA01. The sequence continues at coordinate 23,230 of CAMCYD010000006.1, read as the reverse complement.
CAGCTTTTTCATCTGTTTGCACTGTTTCTTCTGTAGGTACTTTTGGTGTTTCTTTTTGGTTTGTTTTCACTTCATTTAGTTGTGCTTCAGCTTCTTGTGACTCTTTTAATCGTTCCTCCTGCGCTAATAGCTCCTCTTCGTTTAAGACAAGTTCTCCATATTTATAGTCTGATATCAAACTTGTATTTGCTTCAGATGTTATAAAAAGTTTCAATTCTTTTGACATTGTCTCCAACTTATCATTTTCAGTTCTATCTGCATCATAAAACTTCACATAGTCCATATTCATTCCAAAAACATTTGTAGCAACTCCAATAAGAATCACCACTCCTAATATTATTTTCATCTAACAATTACCCCTTTATTATTAAATTTTCTTCTAGCAAACAACAGCAACAAAATCAGCAACATTGCATATAGTGGATATTTTATAAGATACACAACAGGCGTTAAGACTACTCTTACAACTAGTTTTAAAGATTCACTATTGGCTATATATTCTGCAATTGAAGGTGAGTACTCATAGTAAATTTTCACCAATTCTCTCCCAATGAAATTTGTAAGCAACACATGATCTCTAAAATCCCTTAACACTTTTACATGCTGCTCAAAATAGCTTCCAAAAGCAGCTGTCGCGATGAAACATCCCTCTTTTGGAGGTGCTGTTTCATCCATCCCAGAATAAACCCCATCACTTTGCCCATCTGAAAATGTATCCTCAAAAAAATACATTTTCAGTCTTTTGGTACCATTTTCTACATTTGTATAGTTGATGGTTCTATCATCTGCACTGAAAATATTATCGATATCTTTTCCAAGATTGAGTATTGTTTTGTATGTGATAGCACTTATGTCTGTGATATCAACGACAACGATTCCAACTGATGGGATAATCGCATACAATCTATTGTCTTTCGCATACATATCGCTAGGTGTACCTTCATATTCTTTTCCCTCAAATGACAATCTAAATTGTTCAGTTGGATTAGATATATTAGCTAAGCTATATGCTATGATTTTTTTATCCACTCCCATAAAAAGTCTGTTGCTTTTCGTATCCACAAGAATTGAATTAATTTTACTAAATGAATAATTTGTATGTAAAACTGTTGAACTTATTGTCCCAGTCATAATTTTTAAAATTTCTAATTTCCCTGAGCTACTCACAATATATGCTATATCATATCCACTATAACTCACTACTTTTATATCTTGTAAATTTCCAAATGAATATGAGTACATATTTCCATTATTTGAGTCGTAGATATTTCTCACTTGGATATTGCTTCCATCATACATATATATAATCTTATTTTTTGAGACATATTTAACTTCAAGATATGGCAAAATATTAGTCGCTATTTGCTGAGTTCTCACCATTTCAGTATCCAATGTGCTCATAGATACTTCAAAAATAATTGGTTGAAGCCCATCATTATTTGTAGCCACTACATAATTTACAATACTATTTTCCTCATCTCCAACATAAGTAAAAATTCTGTTATTTTTACTATTATTTTCATCATTATTTATTATAAAATTGGTTTCTTTAGTTGTAATCTTTTCTAAAAGATGGTTGTATCTTGAAATCGTATTTTTTGTGATAACATAAATATTATTTCCTAAATGATTCATATCATTTATGGTATTTATATTTTCTTTACTAAGACCATTTTCTACCATAATATCATCAACTGGTTCTGTGGATAATGTTATTTTATAACTACCATTATCAGTCGCTTTGTACCCATCAAATCTTATTTTATAATTTCCGCTACTAAGTTCAGTTGTAAACGATGATGCATTTTCATCTGTTGAGATATTTGCTTGTGTTCCATCTGGATAAAAAATTGTGATTCTTGGTTTTACAGCTCCACTTAAAGCAAATGTCAAATTAACTCTACTTGAAACATTTATATCGATAAAATCAATATCTCCGCCATCTCCAAATAATGAATCCTCAATAACTCCACCATTTGAAGCGATTGAATTTGTAATATCACTATATATTCCATCTGCATATTTGTCCAATGAAGTATTAAAATCAATATTTAATTGATAATTTCCACCCGTTTTATTCGTTGCAAGTGCGTCTTCTACAACGACATAAAAAGTTCCTTTATTGACTGTAACATTTGTTAAAGAGAAATCTTTTGTCAAGGGTTTAGCATCAGTTTCTTTTGGGTTAATTGTAGTCCAATCTATTTTTTTATAATCTTCTTGAGCTATAGCATTTGCCATTCCACTATCTGTAGCATTATAAAAAGATACTTTTCCATTAACACCCATTGAAGATGAAGTTATATTGAGATATCCAGAATATTTTGTAGTAATTTTAAAAATATCTTTATCATCTGGTCTTGAGGTTACTATTTGTCCTTTTTGAGTATTTGGAAAAGCATCTATATTTTGTGCCTCTTTAAAATTATCTGCATAATCTGGTGAAAGTTCTAGAATATGAAGTTTTTGATTTTGAGCATAAAATAAATTATCTTTTGAATTATCTATTGCCAAAATAGGCATCTCTCCAGCTACAACTTCACCATTTTTAATTTGACTAAATTCTTTCTCATTAATAATCTGGGTTTTATTTCTCACATTAATAACTGCCACATTACTTGCAGTTGTGACATAGACCAAATCATCAACATACGCTATGTTTTGTATTTCATAGTTTATTGCTATAGAATCTTGTTTTGTTAAATTTTTATCATATACGCTCAAAGTTTTGTCGTTTGATACATAGATATAGTCACCATTGTTTAAAACTTTTGTGTATTTTGAGCCTGTTTTTGTAAGTGCCTCAATTTTAGAATTTGCACTATCATCACTGTAAACTTTTAATCCATTTTTATAATCAGCAACAACAAGTTTTCCATTTATAAGTTTTAGACTTGATATATTATTATCAGCTTCAGTGATAGTTTTCAAAGCTACTATTTTCGATGGATTTGAAATATCAAGTTTCACAATTCCATTTTCCCCATCTGCAACATAAAGTATTTTAGAAGTGCTATTAATATCAGTTTCATACGCAGTTCCATTTGTATCATATCCACCTATATATTTTATAGCTTTTTTATCACTAATATCAAATATCTCTATTCCGCTTTCCCCTTGCGAAATATATGCAAAACTCCCGTCTATAAGGATATTTCTAGCAGTTCCTAATGTTTGGTATTTTGTTGCAATTTGTGGATTTTCAGGATCGCTGATATCTAAAACTATAAATCCATCCACGGTATCTGTCATATAGATGTATTTTCCAAAAACTTTTATATCTTTAATTTCTCCATTTGATTGGAAAAATGAAAGATACTTATTTTGAGCCGAAGCATTGTCAGTAAATGCTAAAGCACTTCCAGTAATAAGTCTTGGGATAAATGAATAATCGCCCGTTGCAGTTCCATTACTTTCAATACTTATATAATACATTCCAGCTTTAAAAATATCGTATTTCCCATCAACTTTAGTAACTTCATCTCCACCTTCAAAATAAACTTTTCCAATAAAGCCTGCTGGTAAATTGTCTATGCTTAATTGTGAAGTTTCACTTATTTCTATTTTAAAGAAATCTTTATCAGATATGGCAACAATATTTCCACTCACATTTACATCTTTCACCACTTGTATATGTGTTGTGTTCGTATCAAAATTCATAGTATCAAGATAGTCATCATAAGTTAGATTTGGAGTAAAACTGTATTGTGTGATTTTTGAGGTATCATTATTTACCAAAGAGATAAAATACAATCCACTTGAAAGATTAGAAATCTGTGAATTGCAACTTTGAGAAAAACTCCCATTTGCATCACTTAATGTACAGTTGATATCATTTGAAAGTCCTGTAATATTAAAATCTCCCGTTCCATTTATCATAATACTAAAAACATCTATATCTTTTGTGACAACTGTTCCAGTCGTTGTTGTTCCCACATAAATTGCATTTGCTTCTAATTTATAATCACTATAATCATTTGAAACATCAACAATAGCAATTTTCCCCTCCCCGACTATAAATAATTTTTCTCCAAAACTGTAAAGATAGTCAGGTTTTTGGATATTGGTTATTTTCCTAATATATCTATTGTTACTATCATAAACTAAAACACCTTTTGCTGTTTCTATTTTGTATGTTGTTCCATTTATAGTGACAGATTCTTTTGTTCTTGGTGTCAATGTTGTGATTGTATTATTTGTCAAAATAATTGAATTATTTATATCTGTAACATCTACAATCATACTTCCTTTTGCTGCTGCGTAACTATACTCTAAAGTTAGGTTTCCATCATTGATTGAAGCTCTTTCGTAAGTGTAGTTATAAGGTGTATTTACAATGATTTCTTTGCTAGATTTAGTATTTATATCATACAAATAAGTTTTATTTGTTTCCGAGTTTATATACACTATTTCACCACTATTTTGATTGAGATAAAAATCTTTTAGTGCAGTTGTTCCAAGGTTTAGTGCATCATAATTGGAAACATTTATAGTGCTACTGTCAGGAATATCTTGTGTAAATTTTGTAGCTATAGTGTAATCTCCAGCTGTGCCACTTACTTTTATGTAGTACACCCCACTTTCAACATATCCGATAGACTGATTTATTTCTGTTGTAAAATCATCATTGTTATTTGGATTTACTTGTATAAGTGAAACTGTATATCCAGTACTATTAAGTTCCAAAATACCACTTGAAGCTACTTTGATTTTATACAAATCTACATCATTATCAGTTAGTAAATTTCCACTTGTACTATTTGCACTACCGTCTAATGTAATATCTGAAACTGGTGAAATACTATAGTTTTGCACTTTATCTATCTTATCATCAGTTGTTGTAAAGTTTGCAATTAAGTCATATTTTCCATCAACTGTGTTTGCATTTCCTACGATTTTGACATAGTATGTTCCTGCTGATAGACTTACAATTGTATTAAAATCAGATAATGATGGGGAACTAAAATCACTATTTTTTGAAACTGTGATATTCAAATCATTTCCATTTAATTGATTGGATGCGACGAATCCTAAAGTTCCACTCTTTTCTAAAACAACTTTGAAAATATCAGTATCGATTTCACCCGCCCAGTTATTCATACTTACAGATTTATTAAGTGGGAAAATATTTAAAGTCATTTTGCTTGTTGGCATCGTGTCTTTAAAATCTTGTCGGATATCGACTCCGCCATTTGTGCCATCATAAATATACCTATCATCTATACTACTGATATTATTATTAGCATTTGATTTTATTCCAACTACATAAATTCTTGTTTCATCTGAAATGTCATATACGACCATACCAGAAGTCGAAGAGACAGTATAAAGCATATTACCTTTTATGAAAAAATAATCTGCTTTGTATTTATCAAGTGTATAAATAATATTTTTACCTTGTTTTATTTCTATAAATGAGGTTGTACTATTTCTTTCATATGTATAACCATTATGAGTGGCATTATGTTCTATCCCTGAAATATTTGAAGCACTTGTATTGACATCAAATCGAATACTTGAAATCGCATCAATCTCTTTTTCAAAAGGGGTAAATGTATTTGTAAGTGTATAACTTCCCGCTGTTCCATTGACTTTTATGTAATATGTTCCCGTTCCTAAAACTTTATTAATTGTATTTGTATTTTCAATAATATTTACATTATTAGTATTATAAAGTGAAATATTTTTATCAGAGCCAATTGAAAGAGTTAAAAATCCTCTTGAAGGTAAAATAATTTTAAAGTAATCATTATCTTGTATTCCATTTATCTCATCATGAATATTTGATGATGTAGATGCATTTAGATCAAAAGCTTTAGAATCATAATAATAATCTGTTATTTCATCATAAATAATAAAATTATCCGTTGTAACAGCGATATTTCCAGCTATATCTTTGAGTGTTTTGCTGATATTGATATCATATTTTTGTCCATCAGCTAGATTAGCTATATCGACACTTGGTATTGAGATATTCCAACTTGTACCATTTACAGTTGGATTTGAATATGTATTTCCATTAAAAGTGAGTGAGATTGGTAAACCTGATGCTATATCAGTATTTCCACTTATTGAAAAACCATTCGTTTTTCCAGACAAACTAATCTTTTGTTGTGTGTAACTTGCATTTATAGTGCTTTCTAAATCAACTGTAAATATTTTTGTTGCAGGTGTTGCAGTATTTCCAGCATTATCTGTAACATGTATTATTAAACTATCCGACACTGTATTAGTACTATGATTTAACATATCACTCGCCGAAATCGTATGACTAAAATTACCATTTGCATCTGTTGTAACATTATAGTCTGTACCACTATAGTTAATATGTACATTTGCTCCCGTTGCAAGATTTGTTGTGCTTCCAACGATAGTGAAGGTTGCATTACTTTCATTTTTATTGATGTAGTTATCTGTAGAATATGCTCCATCAGAATATCCACTTGTTGTAGATGAAATAGTAACTGTTGGAGGTAAAGTATCTATTCCAAATGTTGTACTTGTTACTCCTGACACAAGTGCATTACCAGATAAATCTGTAATGTTTCCTGTATTGAGAACAATAGTATTTGAACTACTTTCGTTATTTACTGTTGGTGTAAAAGTGACTGTATAATTTGCTCCACTTCCTGAAATTGTCACTGTTCCATTTGCAACTGTAAAATCTGTTGCATCCAAATTAGATACACTTTCACCAAATACAAGAGTAAAAGATGTTGTTTCTCCAACTTTCAAGGCAGTATCACTTAAAGAACCAATAGTTGGAGCTAATGGAGCTGTTGTATCTACTTTATAACTTGCACTGTTTCCAACCAAAGTATGTGTAATCGTTGCTGTATTTGAAGCTAAATCTGTAATAGTTCCACTATTTAAAGCTAAACTGTTCGCAGCTATACTTATTCCATCAGCATCTGTTTGTCCTGCTTGTATAGTATAAGTAAATTTCAACTGAGTAGTTCCACTACCACTACTATAATCAGCTAGAACATCTGTCCCACCAATATTTAAAGTAAGTTGAGGAGTACTAGTTACTGTTGCTATTTCACTCATAGTAACTGTTGCCGTTACTACATCTCCTACATTTAAAAAGCTATTTTGAACTCCACTTGCTGAGCTAATCGCTACACTTGAAACAGTGGGAACTGTTGTATCTACTTTATAATTGGCATTTGCTCCAACTGCTGAATGGGTAATCGTTGCAACATTTTCAACCGTATCTTGTATAGTTCCACCATTTAAAGCTAAACTATTCGCAGCTATACTTATTCCATCAGTATCTGTTTGTGTGCTTAAAATAGTATATGTAAATGTTAATTGCGAGGTTCCACTTCCTGCACTATAATTTGCTTGAACAATTGTCCCACCGATACTCAAAGCTAGTTGAGGAGTACCAGTAACAGTCACATTTTCACTCATTGTAACCGATGCTGTTATCACATCTCCTACATTTAAAAAGTTATTTTGAATACCAGTTGCTGAACTAATTGCTACACTTGAAACAGTTGGTGCTTTTGTATCGTAATTTTGAGTTACAGTAGCACTTGCTGTACTTTGGTTTCCATCGCTACTTATCGCTGCACCTTCAGGAATGGATACTGAGATTACTCCTTCTTGTATATTTGCATTAGGTGTTACTTCTAAAGTATAGTTTGTTCCACTTCCACTCAAAGTCCCTTTCGTACCACCAGTTACAGAAATATCACTACTATCAAAGCCCGTTACAGTTTCACCCCAAGTAAATGTAAAAGTTACTGGGTCTTTCGTAGTAGTTGCAGTTGTATCATCAATTATAGTTACTATAGGAACACCAGCTTTTAATCCAACCAAAAGGACTAAAAACAAAAAGATTTTTTTTAGAAGTTTCATCTTTTAACCATCCATAAATAAAAATTATCTTCATCTTCATAAGTATCTTCGACTTCAAGTTTTGCCGTTTGGATACTGCTTGAAGAAATTTTTATATTTTCTTCCAAATTCATCTCACCATCATTGTTTGTTTTTACTTTTGTTGATGAGTCAACATTTGTACCTTTTCTTGTTTCAAATTCGGCTTGAGCTTTCATTTTTGCTATATATTCGAGCTTTGCTCTATCTTTTATCTTTTCTTTGCTTACAATAGATACAACCCCTACATTACCACCAAAATCTGGATTATTGACCCATTTTGGCCTAGTGTCTTTTGGTGGTTCTATTTTTTGAGGAGCTATGTAATTTACTGCGGTTGTTTTTATTTGTGTGATTTGATTTTGCACCGATTCACTTCCACAACCTGTAAAAAAGAGAAAAATTAAAAATGATACGATATTTGCTAAAAATTTATTCATTTGTCACATCCTTGATGTAAAATGGTCTTAGCCCTAAGTTTTGATTTATATCATCACTATATCTTGAGGCTTTATCTCTTGAATTTTCTATGTAGCTCGAAAATGAATTTCCTTTGTATTTTAAATCATTGTCTTCAACAGTCAATTCAAAAACATTTCCACACATATCATAGATTCCAGATTTACTTTTTGGAAATTGTTGTACTTTCATAATTGCTTGGTCTTTGTGTGTTTTAAGATATATGTTTTCAGGCAATAACTCCTCATCTTCTAACTCTCCAGGTGTTTGATTTCCCCAACAAAAATTAGTTGTATCACCATTTGAAGCCACATACGCCCAATCATCAACAGTTGGAATCACCATCTCTCTATTGGTTTTATTTGAAAGCCAAGTCATAAAATCATTCATCGCATCAACCTTAAAACAAACAGCTGGGTACTCTAAATTTTCATCTTTTGCATTTTTGAAATCTTTTGCACTTTCTGGTAAAAATGAGTTATCAATACAATATTGGTCAAAATATTTTTTAACAGAATTTGTTTCTAAAAATTCTTTCACTATACCAATCGTCAATTCATTTTGTGATACAAATAAAGTTTTATAGCCTCTTTTTATTGGAACAAATTTCATTTTTCCATATTTGAAATTAAAAGTTACGATATCAGCTTCGTTTGATTCATCTTTTAAAGAGATTGAAGCAAAAGTAAATAATCCAAGTTTATTGTTTGGAGCTAAATATGGGAGAAAGTGAAGTGTTTCAAATCGGACTGTTTTGTGTTTTTTCTTCGTTGTGCTTGAAAGGTCAGAAAAGTCTATCAAAGTTTCAGATTGTTCCAAATCTGTCACATTCAGATTTGATACAAAACCCTTGATTTTTCTATTTATAAAATCTTTCTCTTCCCCCAAATAAACTGATTCTGTATAATTTTTTGGTTCCAAAAGAGTGATATTTCCAATAGTTTCTTTTGATAAAGGTATTTTGTATGGGCTTAATAATTCTTGTGTTTGCACCAAAAGTTCATCCAAAGATGTTTCAACTATCTTTTGTCGTTCGATTTTTGCATCTAGTTTATTTTGAAGATTGATAACTTTTAATGCTTGTTCATTATGAATTTTATCTAGCTTTTGCAACACTGTTGAAACATCTTTTGTTTTTTTAGCAAATTCAATTTTGTTTTTATTGATATCAACTTTTGTTTTTAAAGCAAGTAAAAATGGTTCTAATGATTGCATACTCACTTGAAGTTTTTTTGATAATTCAAATCCTATTGACTCAAAATCCACTAATTCCATATCTTGAATGTAAATATCATTATTTTGATAGAGTGCTTCTGCTGAATTTTCGATATTTTTCAGCTCTTTTGATGATTTTTTAAAGGGATTTTGAGTGATTTTTACAACTTTAAAAATTGTATTGTCTGCTCGTATGATATATTCATAAGCAGTATCAACGGTTTTTTGTCCAAAATCTTTTTCTGTTTTGATGACACTTTGCATCTGCGTACTTGCCAAAGATTTTTTAAGAGTGGTTGTTTGGTCATACTTTTTAATAGCAAGTTTTTCGACTAAATAATTTTCCAATACATTTTCATATGGAACTCCATCTTTAAATCCAACCAAAATATATGCATCTCTATCAATATGCTCATTATTTTTATATACTTTATCAATCTCTTTATCATAAAGTGTTACAGCTTTTTCCAAATCATTTCTCATATTTTTGATATCAATAAAATTAATCTCCAACTCACCTCGAAAAGCCGCTAGTTGCTTGATATTTTTTTGAGCTAATTCAATTCTTTCTTTGTGATTTAAAATATCACTGCTTGCATTTTTAAGTTCTTTACTATTTATGGTACTTATTGTTTTATTGACGGTTTCCAATATAGCTTTTGTATCTACCGTATTTACTTCCAAATTTATCGTTTTTTCTTTCCCTTTTAAACTTATATCACCCAATAAACAAGTAAAAAACAACGGTAAAAATAATGCATATTTTTTCATTCGAGTCCTTTTAGAGTTGTTGTACTTTTATAAAAGCATTGTCTTTATAAGCGATATAGGTAAGTACAATATTTGCTATTGTATTGACATAATGTAATTCTTTGTCTTCCAATCTTGGCATAATAAATTGGGTATCCAAATAATTTACATTATCCACTTTTAATTCAACACGAAGCTCTGGTCGCCCTTCTCTGTCTATTGATTCTGATACAATCAAAAAGTATTTTGTTTCAAAAATAAGTCTCAAATCATCCTCAAGCTCTTCATTTTTTTTAATCATCTCATCTTGAACTTGCTTATCATCTGTATAATCATAATTCTTCAAAAGCTTAATAATTGCTTCTTTGGCACTTAATTCATGAAAAACAATTTTATTTTTATCATCAAAATAATAATTTTTCATCTGGTCTTCTATCGTTGAAATTATAAAATCATCTTGTACGGATGAATTATTTAACAACACAAAATCATACGAAAACAACTGCAAACTAAGTGCCAAAACAATCAATATCTTTTTCATCATACCCTCTTTACCAAAGTTTTATTTTTAAAATCATAAGCCTCTATATTCACTCTACCCTTAGCGTAATACTCCATATATTCTCTCATATTATCATCATGTGTAATCAAGAGCATTGAGTTATCAACTCCCAAATTAAAATTATTAAATAAAATTTCAAGCATTTGTTTTTTTACATCAGTATTAAACGATCTTAACATCTCATCTGCCAATAAGTATTTAGAATCACTAATCAACATCCTTGCTAACATCACAATCTCTCTTTGACCATTTGAAAGTGTTCCTATCTTTTTGTGCCTATAATCTTTTAAGCTAAATGTTTCAGTTGGACTTAACTGAATATGATAAAAACTGTGATAAATCTTTTCAAGTCTTTCATCAATATCTTTTTGCTTTCGTCTTGCAAATACAGCTGGGAAAATGACATTTTCTTCGACTGTCATATCTTTTATATAAAAAAAGTTTGAAAAATTGATACTCATATATTTGCTTCTTAAAGTATCTATTTTATAATTAAGTTTGTTGAATTTAAAATCATCCCAAATAACATCACCTTTAAAATTATCAAGGAGTCCCGCTAAGATATATATCAATGTCGATTTTCCAACACCGATATGTCCATAAACTAGTTTTATCTCACCTTTATCTTGAAGACTAAAAGATAAATCTTCTACGATATCTTTCATCTTCTTTGTCTCTTTATCATAAAATGAAAAGCTAATATTTTTACATTCTAATGGCATTTATTGTCCCTTAATTAGATTTAATTTTTTTATCTCTTGATATTCAAGATAATACATCGCAACTACATATGAAAGTAATATTCCTATTGAAATGAAATAATCAACAATACTAATTTGATATTCAATAAAAAAATACTGCAACATTATTTTGTTGATAACTTCTTCCTCTTGAAGGAGAAAAATATAGTTTAAAACAGCAGAAATAAAGAAACTGACTGAATTTATAAAAGCTTGAAATGGAATTTTTGAACCATAGAGTTTTAAAAGTGACAACTCTGAACTAAAATTTGAATAAAATTGTCTAAGAACAATATACATAGCAATAAATAATATCACCAAAATAAAAGCTCCCCCACCAAAAACAACTGCATTAAATACAACTTTTTTGGCTCCTATGGAAGGGATAATTTCATCTTGCGAAATGATTTTAAAATAAGTGTCATATTTTTTAATAATGCTACTCAGTTTTTCTAATTCCTCTTTGTTAAAAGATTCATCGAGGTATAAATCTATAAAGTTATTTTTATTGTTTGTTTGAAACTGCTCATCTAATAAATCTTTATTTACTATCAAAATATTTTTATCATATAACTTTTCAGGATGATAATCAAGCGTACTTCTAATATTTATGTCAAATTTTCCATCTTTAGTTTGGATATTAAAATTATCCAAAATACCGAAATTATTCAAATCTTGTGCTAAAAATGTTGATGATATCGCTAAGTTACCTTTTTCTTTTGCAAAAATTAAGTCAATTAAATCAGTTAATTCATCAAGATAAACCAACTCTTTATCTTGTTTTTCACTTGCATCATCATCCTCAAAAGCATGAAGTTGCAATTTTAAAACCATCCGATTGTAATTAATAAAATCTCTTAAAATCTTGGATAAAAATAATTTATATTTTTTTCCAGTATTATTTTCGCTTCTAAAATCAACAATAAGCTCATTATTTGAGACTTCAAGCTTTGAAACCATACTATTGTCAATTTCAATATCTTTATAAGACAAAGAAATATTTTTTGCTTCTTTTATTTGTTTTGCATCTAAAACTAATGATTGGTATTTTGTATCATTGAAAATAATACCTGTTTCAAACACATTGCCATCAAGTTCTATTTTTACGCTTTTCGCATTGTCTTTTTCCAAAATATCTTGTAAATCATCTGATTTAGTTTTGCAGTCAATTGCTTGAATGGTTAAGAGGTCATCTTCGACACTTATTTTTTTGCAAAATCCATACTCTAATGCCTCATTGGTTGTTGTTGAAATAAATTGAACACTTTGTGGGTCTTTTATAGTTTGTCCATTAAGATGCAAACTTATACTCATCTCTTCTTGATATTCTATTCTTTCAATTGGAAGTGAAACCAATTTTCCATCAATTTGAAGCATTAAATCTTTTTTAAACTTTAACCCTTTGATAAACAAATCAAGTCCACGAGTTAACATCAGACCTTCGCCATCAACCAAAGAAACATTTTGCATAGTTTCAAAACCTAGCAACGCATCCATTTTTTTACTTGGAAAACTTTGTTTCATTTCATCCCGAAGCTTCAAAATTTTCTCATCGCTTATGTCACTCAATTTAATTTTATATTCTGGAATATTTCCATAACTCGAACGCAAATAATTATAAAAAACATTTTGAACGCCTATTCCTACCATAAAAATTATGATTAAGGATGAGAACATAATTGAAAGCAAAATAATATTTGGAATCCTTTGCTTTAATATGAAAAATATAACACTTAATTTTGTCATAATGGCAACCTATGGTATCTTAAAGATAAAAATAATGCTACAAAAAAACCTAACAACAGAAGAGAATCAAAAATAGAAATAAATAATTTATAGTCTAATTCTACGGTAAAGTTAAATGATACATCTATTAAATATGTTATAAATGAATATTCTAAATACACAAAAACTGCTATAAAAAATGAATAAATAATAAAAAAGAATGTATATAAAACAACTGTTCTATAAATATTTAATCCATACAATTTAATTAAAAATACTGAAGACTCAAACTCTTTTCCTAAAGAGGAAAAAGCTATAACCATAAATGACACTAAGAAAATAAAAAATGTCATTAAGAAAGTTCCAGAAACTTCTTGAGCGAGTAAGAATACACCTAAATCATCATAATCAATATATTTTTTCCAATTATCCACGCCAGATGCTGTATATAAACTTTGTTTTAACTCTTGATTATTTGTATAAATCACTTTTTTTGGAAAAGGCAAATACGCTATATCTTTGCGTCCCTTATTTGATACAAGTATCCACTTTTCATTATTGTCTAATTGAAATTTACATATTGAGTATGGAAGGTATTCATCATTGTCATTTTTAAAATAAAGTGTTGTTTTATTAAAAGTTCCATCTTGAGCTAAATTATCATATAGCCTTGAACTAATCCAAATAGTTTTGTCAGTTTCTTTGCACTCTTCAGTAATCTTAAGGGTAGAAAATAACTGTTCTTTGTAGTCATTGTCGTATGTTCTCACATTTATAAATTTAGTTATGTCTTTATCTCCATCATAACTAAATTCGATTTTTTCACTATGAACAAATACTTCATCTCTAATTGTAATTTTATCTTGATAAGTTGCTTCTAGCTCACCTGCAATCGTTTTTGAATTTGTTATAAATTCTGGATATAGCCCTTTAAGCGAATTTATAAATATATCTTCATATATAAACAATCCTTGCTTAATCAACAAAAAGAATGTTATAAATAAAGTAATAGATACAAAACTGATATATTGAGTTACTTTATTTAAAATAATAAAAATTATTTTAAGAGCAAAATAATATGTTCTAAAAATATATAAATACAAGTATTCCTCTTTTAGTTTTTATTTAAAAGCATTCGCTATATTCTTAGCAGTACTTTTCAAATCTCCATATTCAATCTGAACAACTTTTTTATCTCTAATAGTCGCCTTTGTTTTTACTGTCTTTTTTCTTTTATTTTCAAGATTGTAAATTTCAAGATTGTATAAACAATCTTCTAAATTATCTTTAGTTTCTTTTTTATCTATTGTTAAATAAACATAAAAATCTGCCCCATTCTTTTGAAGAGTTGCTTCAATATCGTCTTTGCTCGTTACAAGGTTTTTATCATATAAGAATGTAATCTTTTTTTTGTATTTCTCTTGAAGATACAATCTTCCCTCTGTCATAAGGACAATAGCTTTTTTATAAGCTTCATCATCATATCCTGAAGGCACTTTTTCACTCATAAGAACTTTTAACTCATCTCCAGCAAATAAAAAGGTAGAACATAAAAAAAATAATATCAATATCTTTTTCATATTATAAATCCTGACTTGCAATATCGCCAAGTGCGTTATCAATAAGGTCCACGATAGCTTTTCTCACTTTTTCATATTCTTGTTTTCTATCAAAAACTCTTCTAACATTTCCTTCACTATCCACTTTTAAAGATAAGGTAATCACTGATTCACTCATCCCTTTTTCAAGTCCAAAAAAACCATCAAGTGCTATTTCAAAATCTGTTTCTTTTTTTTGTGCTAGATTTTTTTTCATCTCATCATATTGAATTATTTCAGGAAGAATAACAAATGTAGAACCATTCGCACGAAGTAAATCTGTCAAAAACTCATCATCATGAGCTTTATACTCAGTATAAAATTTATCAATAGAATTTCTCAAATCTCCTCTTGCCATATCTCTTAACTCTTGATAAATCAACTTTTCGTTAGAACCATACTGAACCGGAACAACAACCATTCCAAGTGCTTTGTATTTTTCTTTTCTAACTTCATTTGCAGCTATTTTAATTGTTTTATTGATATCTTTCATCACTTCAAAAATTTTATCAGCAAGGTCTCTTTCTATTGGGTCTCTTGAATTTGCATTTGATAGATACTTAAGACTGTCAGTCATATACATAATATTTTCCAAATCATCTTTTTTTACATGATGATATTTCGTTAAATTATCACAATATTTATAATGAGCCTTATCTTTTTCACAAAACATTTTATTATTTAGTGTCGCCGAGGTAAGAGAGGTTGTACCAAAAAGCAATCCAACTCCAATCAAAGACATTTTTGAATTTATTTTTCTTTTCATTCATTCTCTCCCTATTTTATTTCATTCATCAGCTTATATACTAAAACATTTTTAGACACTTCATAATTTTTTGTGAATTTTAATTGCTCATGCTTACTTGTAAGTTCGGCTATTAAAGGATTTATTGTATCTTGTGCTGACAAAATTGTTTGAACTTGAACCATGCAGTTATCTTCGCCATACACAATTTTGCTACCTTTTTTAAAGATTTCTTTATAAGCTTTGTTGCAAAAACTTCTACCATCACTTTGTGAAAGTTTTTCTCCATAATTTACTTTTATAGTAGCATCTGCAAAAAGTTTGTCACCTTTTAGAGAAAGAGTTGCTATGCTTCCAAACGAAATATTGCTATTGTCTTTTATTTTATTTTCAATATCAAGCTTTACTTTATCATTTACACTATCCATATTTGCTTCATATCCCTGCATTTCACCTGCACCTATCAATTCAAGTGACCATTCAGAAACATATGATTTCACTTTATAAGGAAATTTATTTTTCATCTCAATACCAATATATTTGCTCTCTTTTGTTTTGTTGATGATATCAAAACCTTTAGAAGTTTTTTGAACTGCAGCTATCATTTTCATAACTCCAAGCTGATCAAATAAGAGAATATCTTCATCAATTTTATTTTTCATTGTTTGTTCTAAAACTTCTTCAAGGGTAAATATAATAGTTTTTCGCTTGTTAAATAATTCAATAGATTCATCCCCTTTTTTTGTGATAAGCAACATATCGTCACCTTCAACTTTATTGAGTTTTCTATCAAATTCTTCTTTTGTAGCTTTATCCATTAAAGACATTTTTGTTTGGATTTTAAATATCTCTTTTGTGTCATTTTTTTGAAATGTTATCTCTCTTGTGCCAGCATTTTTTTCAATTATATCTTTGTCCACAAAGAAATCGATTTTATCAGCCATACCATACGATTTTGTTTCAATAGCTTTTCCGTTGTTATTGTAATTAATCTGATAATACCCTAACGATTTCCCATTATCAACAACTTTATACAATAATCCATTATCTGCACCAAATACGGCAACAGATAATGACAATAATGTCAGCAACCTCTTCATTTGTTTTCCTCACTTCACAAATATTTTTATTTTTCTAATTCTTTAGTTAATTCGCCTTGTGCTTTTGCTGCTAGAACTCTTTGGTATGCTGCTTCATCGCTTGCGAATGATGTTTTTGCATTTTCTTCAACTAATTTTGCTACAGACGCAGTATCAAGAACCATAAGTACATAAAGCGTACCAGATTTACTTGTCCATGCATCATATTGTGAAGTTCCACTTAATGATTGTTTTGTAATTTGTTTTGAAACAGACTCAGCTGTCATATCCATCGTTCCACCATTTGCAGATGTTTGAGAAGCATATGATTTGAACATTGATTTAACATTGATTTCTAATCTTTTTGCTAAGTTATTTCTACCATTTGCCATAGCTAATTCTCTTTGAAATCCAACATTATTCATATTATTTTTTGGAGCACTTCCAAGTTCAGCTATTTTACCCTCAACATTTGGAACTTGTACCCATTTTGGAGCTCCGTCGTACTCTGGATTTACATAAATTTCTGGCTGACCACATCCTACTAAACCTATCGCTATAGCCAATGAGCCAAATGCAAACTTTACTTTTTTACTTATACTTTTCATATTATCCCCTTAAAAATCAAATTTATCTTTTTTATTAGACTTATCGTCACCATATTCTTCACCTAAAGAGTCAAAAGCTGCATTTGATTTATTACTCAAAACTGCTTCATTTATACTCATTAATCTTCCTTTTTGGTAGTCTTGCATTGTAAGAACTGGTATACAAGCCCTAACAAAAGCTGTTTTTATCTCATCTTCATACACAGTTTTACTGTAATTCATATTCTTTTTCACAAATGAATCTAAATTTGAATCTTTTTTAAACTCAGCCAAAACAGCTTTAGATTTCGCATCTTTTGCATCGGCAACACTTTCATAAACAACAATATCAATAATCCCATCTATTTTTTTTGTCATTTTTAAATGTGCATTTTCTTTTGCGATTTCTATAGAGTTTAATCCGCCAGCATCATGCGTAAATACACACATTTGGTCTTTTACAGGTTCCATATACCACGATGGAGCACCACCTATTTTAACCCCATCCATATTATCTAAAAACTTTTGGGTCATATGTTTTGCAAGTGTTTCAACCACTGCACCTACTATTAGTAATACCATAATTTCTCCTTTGTAAAAGATAATGTTACTTACAGTAAACTTATAGATATATTATATAGTGTATTATTCATCTATTTTCATCTATTTTCATCTATTTTGGTTACAAAATTGATTTTAGTTACTATAGTCGTCCCAAAGCAAACTATGGTTTTATGCTCCAGTCATTGCGAGGAACGAAGCAATCCAAAAGTCGGCTTCTTGGATTGCTTCGTTCCTCGCAATGACATATAATATAAGCTTTAGTTTGCTTTATGATGACAATATAAATAAATATCGTGTAACTTATAATTTCTATTTTTAGCCATTTTATAGCTATCCAAAACAAACTAAAGGTTATTTTTGCATAGTTATATTTTTGATTTTAAATGAAATTTTCTAACAATTTATGGCAAACTTTTACAGTGAGACATTATGATTAGAGGTAAAAGATGCAAAAAAGAGTTTTAGTTCCACTTGCAAGTGGATTTGAAGAGATTGAAGCTGTGAGTATCATTGATATATTACGACGAGCAGAAATAGAAGTGATTGTTGGATATTTAGGGGAGTCTCATCTTGTCCTTGGTGCAAATGGGATTACAGTACAAGGGGATATTCATATCAAAAATATAGATGTTGCTTCACTTGATATGATAGTACTTCCTGGTGGTTGGGGTGGTACAAAAACACTCGCAAGTGATGAAACGATCCAAAATATTTTACAAACTATGAATAAACAAAATAAATTAATCGGTGCTATTTGTGCAGCTCCATTTGCACTCTATACTGCTGGAGTTTTGAAACAAAATTACACTTGTTATCCATCTGTTGAAAATGAAATTAGACTAGATGGATACAAAGGTGATAGTGCAATGGTTGTTGAAGATGGAAATATTTTAACTTCAAGAGGTCCCGCAACTGCCATATGTTTTGCTTTAGAGATAGTAAAAAAACTTGCTGGAGTTGAAAAATATGTAACAATAAAAAATGCTCTTTTGGCAAAATATTGTTAAACATATGAACGAATATATCGATTTTTCTTCAAATATCAATTTTGTAAAACCACAAATAAACATTGATTTCAATAGTATAGAAATAACTTCTTATCCAAATTATGAAAAACTCTATGATAATATTAGTAAACTCTATTGTGTAAAAAAAAGTGAAATTGAGCTTTTTAATGGGGAAAGTAGTGCGATATTTTCACTTTTTAGACATCTTGGTTTAAAAAAATGTATTCTCTATGCACCTGCTTATTTAGAGTACAAAAGTGCTGCTACTTTATTTGGATACGAAACAACAGTAATCAATCGATTTCTTGATACAAACGAACCTCCCTCTTTTCCTAAAGATTCTTTAGTCATTTTTGCAAATCCCTCAACTCCAGATGGGACATATTATTCATTGGAAATACTTTTTGCAGAATGGACAAAAGCAAATGCAACAGTACTTATTGATGAGTCATTTTTAGATTTTACAAATGAAAAAAGTGCAATAGAATTTATAAAATGTTATCCGAAACTTTATATCTTAAAATCTATGACAAAATTTTATGGGAGTCCTGGGATACGAATCAGTGCAATTATTTCAAATAAAATCTCTATTATGAAACTCAAACTGACAGAACCTCTTTGGAAAATATCGCAGTTTGATATGCACTATCTAAGCGAAGCACTCAAGGACAAAAGTTTTAAGAAAATAGCCAAAGCACTCAATGCAAAAAATAATATCGTATTGGAACAAATCCTACACGATTCAAATTTATTTGAAAAAGTTTATCCAAGTAGTAGCAATTTTATATTAGGAAAGTTAGCAAAAATAAAAGCAAATGAACTTCAAAAAATTGTAGCAAAACACAAAATTCTCATTCAAGATTGTTCAAATTTTGATGGACTTGATGAAAGTTATGTAGGCTTTGCTGTAAAAAGCACAAAAGATTTAGCAGTACTGGAAAACTCCCTAAAAAACTAGTGAGAATCTTTAGAGTCACTTGCAAATTCAAAGATTTTGAGTATGAATAGTAGCAATTATTAGATTTTCACTTTAAAAATCACTATTTACTCCCTGTAAATGGTTATTTTTAAAGTGAAAAGATGATGATTGAAACTGTTTATAATCATTTGTTTGAATTTGTAAGTGGCTCTAAAATTAGATACTTTTTTATATGACTTATATCAATTTCTACAGAGTATTCACGAATCTTTAACTTCATAATTTGTGGTATAGACTTTTTTAATCTTTACTGCACTATGGTTATAGTCTGGTTCTTTTGAAAGTGGGTCAAGCAAATCATCTGTCAAAAAGTTTATCTCTCTATTGGAAATTGGGATAAAAATTGTTTTTGGTAGGATAGTATCAACTACTTTTGCATAAGAGATAAGTTCTCCTCGAGCAGATTGAACAATCACTTTTTCCCCATCTTTTATATTCAATTCTTTTGCATCATCATCATTGATTTCAACAAAGTTTTGTTTTTTAAATTTATTCAAACTATCGACAAAAGCTGTTTTTGTACCACTATGCCATTGGTCTCGTGTTCGTCCTGTTAAAAGGATAAAAGGATAGATTTTATTGGTTTTTTCTGATAATAATTTATTGGTTACAAAAAAAAGATTTGCTTTTTTATTTGGTGTCATAAACTCTTTCCCATCAAACAATCCTTTTCCCCAAACAAATGGTTTTATCCTAAGCTCTTCATAACTTGTTTTATAAATATCAAGATGGGCATCTTTACTCAAATAGCACATTTTTTGATACTCTTTAAAAATATCTTCTGAGCAACTATACTTAAATTTAGCTCCATATCCTAATTTTTGAGCAATTAGTTGAAAAATCTCCCAATCATCTTTACAATCAATCGATCTTCTTGTGAGCCTCTCTTGTTTTGTGATAGTTCTATCAAGATTTGTTTGAGTTCCCTCTTTTTCACCCCATGGAGATGCTGGGAGTTTGATATGAGCAAAAGCTGATGTTTCACTATTTTCATAAGCATTTATCTCTACAACTAACCCAACTTTTGAGAGTGCTTTTTCCATTTTTCTTCTGTTTGGAAGATGATAAATCGGGTCTGTATGACAAATGATAAGCACCTCGATATTGTCATTCAGTGCCTCTTCAAAGATTTCAACTGCTGTTAAGCCATTGTTTTTAGGTGTTTTTGAAGTTCCCCAAAACTCATTTACCTTTTGTACATTCTCTTCATTATAATCCAAATGAACTGCAAGCATAGTGGCAAGCCCACCAACTTCTCTTCCCCCCATCGCATTTGGCTGACCAGTTAAGGAAAAAGGACCATTCCCTTTTTTACATATTTTTCCACTAAGAAGATGAAGATTGATAAGAGCTATATTTTTATCAACCCCTTGGCTACTTTGATTTAGCCCCATAGTCCAAGCACTTACGATATTTTCATTTTCATAAAAGAGGCTAATAAACTCCTCAAACAACTCTTTACTTAGTCCTGTTCGTTTGAGTAATTTTGTTTTTGGCAACTTTAGGAGCTGTTTTTTCAAACTCTCATAATCATTACAATGGTTTGTGACAAACTCTTCATCTGTTTTATTATCTTCGATAAGCCTTATTGCTACAAGGTTCAAAAAATCTATATCAATGCCTACTTTTATAGGAAGATAAAGATCAGCATATTTTGCACTTTCTGTGAGTCTTGGGTCGATAACTATAAGTTTAAGCCCTTGTTTTTTGAGTTTTTTTATTTTATTAAAAAGTACGACATGAGCTTCTGCTGGGTTTGCACCTATAAGAATAAGGAGGTTTGATTTCTTTAAATCATCCATTCGTACAGGGACATAATCTACTCCAAAAACCTTTTTATGTGCAACAACCGCTGAAGCCATACAGGTTCGGCTATTGGTATCAAGATGATTTGTCCCGATAAATCCTTTTGCTAGTTTGTTAGCTATATAGTAATCTTCTGTCATTAATTGCCCTGAGAGGTAAAAAGCTATTTTATTGGGGCTTGTTTGTGAGATTGTAAGTGCTATTTTTTGAATCGCTTCATCCCAACTTATCTCTTGAAAGTTGTCGTTTATAGTATCTCTCTGTTTTGGTCTTAAAAGTCTTGTTACTGTTAATATAGATTGTAATTCACTAGCACCTTTTGAACAAATAAGCCCCTCATTGGTAGGATATGCCAAATCACCTACAAGTTTTGATTCCTCAAACTCTATCCCACACCCTACTCCACAATATCCGCAAACTGATTTTATCATCGTATCCTCTTTATCTTTTTTTCATTTTATTTTGTATTGTAACATCATAACTTAATTTATTTTAAGCTTAACTGTATAATAAATACACAGTTAATGTGTATAAAATAGAGTATTAAATTGGTATAGTTTCAATACAAGATTTACTCTTAGAAATATTTAAGGAAAATAAAATGAAAAAAGGTTGTTTAAAAATAGGTTTAGGGCTTTCGCTTCTTGCAAGTTCACTTTTAGCAGCGGTTGAAAAACCAAATCTCAAAATAGGTTTTATCGCTTTAACAGATTGTGCTCCAATTGTTATAGCAAAAGAAAAAGGTTTTTTTGCAAAACATGGGCTCAATGTTGATGTTGTAAAAGAGGGTGGCGGTTGGGCTGGAATCCAACAAAAAGTTGGAAATGGTGAGTATGATTTTTCTCATATGTTAGCACCGATGCCTATCGCTTCAACATTGGGAATCAATGGAAATATCCCTATGAATGCCGTTATGAGTCTTGACTATAATGGAAATGGAATCACTTTAGAAAATAAACTTATCGAAGAGATGAAAGCTCAAGGGATGAATGAAGCGGTGCGACCTGTAAGTGCAAGTTATCTTAAAAAAGCACTCGAAGCTAGAAAAAAAACTGGAAATAAAGATACTGTAGAGTTTGGGATGACATATCCAACAGGGACACATAATTATGAATTACGATATTGGCTTGCTGCTGGTGGAATTGACCCTGATACAGATGTGACACTCAAAGTTTTCCCACCACCAACGATGGTATCAAATCTTCAAGCTGGAAATACAAATGGGTATTGTGTAGGGGAACCTTGGAATGAAAGAGCTGTAATGGCAAAACTTGGAAATGCTATTGTTACAAAACATGAGATTTGGAACAATGGACCAGAAAAAGTTTTAGGAAGTAAAGCAGATTTTGTAAAAACAAATCCAGAAACGACAAAAGCAGTTATCAAAGCTATTTTAGAAGCTTCTATGTGGCTTGATGCAAGTTGTGAAAATAGAAAAGAGGCTTCAAAAATACTCTCAAAAAAAGAGTATGTGAATGCACCAGTCGATGTTTTGGATAACTCAATGACAGGAACATGTATGTATATGAA
>CAMCYD010000005.1 GCA_945883785.1 Helicobacter pylori PMSS1 | reverse complement strand
GTGTATTTAGTCATTTTTCTACTCATTTTATAAACTCCATTTTTACTATCTATTTTCTATCATCATTTTGACTGAATTTATCGAAAATGCCTGTTATTTTGGAATTTAGAAGAGAAAAATGTTGTTCGAATTTCTTGGGGTATTATAGTAGTCAAAATAATATTATCCAGAAATGCCTTTTTATTTTATCATTTTCAACAGCCTAAATGCTTTTTCTTCATAGTTTGAAGCCTCCGTTAACTTTGAAGCTATTTTATTTGTGTCTAATGTATCTATCTTTTTGCTACCTTCCACACAGTACAAAGCAAATTTTCTCAATGCATTACCAGATTGAATTATTAAGATGGAGGCTTCTTCTAATATTTCATTATTCAAATCATAATTTTTAGCTTCTTCTAAAAAGGCAGCATACAAGAATCTAAATCCACCTCCACCTGTTCCGATTTCTTCTTGCATTCGTACAATATTTGTAAGAAAATTTTTATTGTATCTTTGGTTTTCTGGCTTGTTGTCAAGAGATTTAATTCTGTTTGCCAATCTTCTCATCCCCTTCACTCCAGCAAAAGGAAAAGGAGTCAACATTGATTTGGCATTTTTAATAATAGCTTTTTTGATTACATCAGAAAAATCAATATTTGCAGGAATTATTTTTGGATAATATAAAAACCCATTTGGTGCAAAAGCTCCTTTCGCAAATCTTGCTTTATTTAAATCTTTTTCATTGCAAACAACAGGATGCTCAAATACTGGATCAGAGATAAGATATTGACCATCTTTAGTACCATACACAAGTAAATTATGAGCATTAAAATGAAATCTCATATCCTTTGGAAAATATGGAAGATAAAAAACTGATGTTTGCAAACCAACAAATTTATGTTCTTTTTCAACAAGTCTTTTTAATTCGTTATTTGCATCTTCTTGATTACTAAAAGTTTTTTTAGCCATATCTATTTTGAAAACTTTTGAAATAGTATTGATAATATTTTTTGGCAAACTACGATAAGCAATCAGAGGTAAACCGTTTATCTTCACAATTGGCAAATACACAAAATTCAAAGTACTTGTTGTTCCAAATGCCATGGGCTCACTCATCTTTAATCCATAAGAACTAAGTAAAGTCGAAACCACGCCACTTTCGCAATGGGCAAATTGAGAGTGGACAAACGGTGTATCTGAAGTCATTGAAAATTCCTTAATTCATCTGGTGTTATATTGAAAACTTCGGCATATTTTAGTAGCAGTTTATCATCCATTTTACTAAATACTTTGGAAGAAAAATCTCTTTTAACTAAAAATTGAAATCTTCCAATAGCGCTTGCAAGAGTCTCCAAATCCATTCTATTTTTATACATAAAATATTTAATTGGAGAAACTATACCTTTTCTAATATCAGATAAACACTCTTCTTCAAGAAGATTGTATTCTTCTATAGCAGTTTTTGTTGCAAACTCTTCTACTGCACTTCCATAATTAAATCTTTCAAATCCACCTTGTGTATTTTTTGCATACATTACTTTTTGTACACCATCTAAGGTAGAATTTACTTCATGAGGAACTTCAATAGTCTGATTCATTAGACGACTTCCAAAAGCATAAAAGCAGTCGAAAATCTTCCACTCTCAGGAATATAACAAAGAACTTTTTCGCCTTTTATGAGTTTTTTTGAATGAAATAGTTCTTCTAACATAATATAAATCGAAGCCGAACCAGTATTTCCACAAGTCGTAAGATTTGTAAACCATTTATCATAAGGTATTTCAAAACCTGCTTTTACAAGACCTTCATATAATTTATCTCGAAAAAAATGAGATGAATAATGAGGTAGAAAATAATTGATCTCTTCTTGTTTTAAATTTTGTTTTTCTTTAATTTTCAAAAAAGGTTTTATAACTGTATATTCAACAATATTTTCATTGAGTAGTTTTACATTTTGTCTGATACTAAGCAATGATTTTGACATAATTTCATCTTGCTGATAATTTCTCCATCCAATAAATTCTTCATTTACTATTTCACCACCACTATACATACATGTTGGCATCTCGCCAGCATAAGAAAGTAATTCAATCCATTCAATTTTTAGTGATAGACTCATTTCATTAGGTTTATTTTGAAGCAACATAGCACCAGCACCATCAGAAAGCATCCATCTTAAAAAATCCTTTTCAAAGGCAATAGATGGATTTTGTTCTAAAAGTTCTAATTGTTTTGATTCTTCTTTAAAGTTTTTTGCACTCAATATTGGAGATACAACTTCAGAACCAGTAGCTACTCCATTTTTTAATTCCCCACTTTTAATACCATAATAAAGATATTTTAGTGCATTAATTCCACTTAAACAAATTCCAGAAGCACTTAAAGTTTCAATTTCCTTTAAACCTAATTCACCTTGTACCATTAAAGTGTGATTTGGCATTAGCTGGTCTGGTGTAGTTGTTCCACACGATAAACACTCTAAATCATTAAGATGAAAAGTTTGATTTTCAAGTTTTTGTATAGCATTTGCTGTGATTTGCGCATTTGAATAGAGTGCCTTTTCTGTTCCTTTTTCCAAAACATAGTATCGCTGCTTAATTCCATTGCTTCGTAAAACTATGCTTTTTGCTTTTGATTTTTTTCCACCTATGTACCCCAAATATTCTTCTATATCAGTATTGTTAACTGGGTTATTTGGCATAAAAGTTTTAATATTATTAATGTAAACACTATTCATCATTTTTAAATTCCTTCATTCTTTCTATACTGCTACCAGAGGGTAGTTCATAAAATTCTTTTTGTTTGAATACTTCACTTGCTCTTATTCTGCGATATAAAGTTTGAATTATCATATTAATTGGCACAATGGTTAAAATGATAAAAACTAAAAAGATTGTATAAAAGATTATAAATAATTTTCGTTTTAAGCTTCCTTGTTTTGAGAATTTTCTAATCATCATTCCCCAAATATGAAAACTTTTTGTCCCAATTTGTTCACTTCTAATCAATTTTTCATTCACATTAACGGCACCAAGTCCATAACATAAAGGTTTAAGTTCCTTTTCCCTATCTTGTTCTAAAGCTTCTTGAATAGCATATCCAAATCTTGAAACTTCAGTAATTTCAATATCACTTACTCCTGCTTTTGGAAATATTCCCCAAAGTGCATCTTTTTTTCCAGTCATCATCCATCTAGGAGTTGTGATAAAAGTTGCTAAAGAATTTCCTTGGTCGATAAGTACTATGTTGTCTATTAATTTTGCTTCAATATTTTTTAACAAAGATTTCATTTTTTCTTGAGCCATAATCCACATATTCCTACAACCAATAACGGTGATCGCAGGTTTATTTTTCAGCTTTTCTTTTGCATAAGCAGATTTTAAAAATGAAGTTATCGGAATTGATGGAGACAAAAACCATATTTGATAGGCTAAGATTACCAAATTATAGTCATTCTCATCATTTTCAAATTCTTCGATAGGGCAAGTATCCAAGTGTACTGATTCTGGAAATGTATCCATAAACTTCATAAAATTCCAAGGAAAAGGATATGGGCTTATAGGCTTAACTTCCTTAAATACAAGCTTAATTTTTGGATTATTCTCAAGTGGTCGTATCATGCTTTTTATTATATTTGTCAACTGACCAGTCTGTGAGTAGTGCACAATTAAGATTTTTTTCACTATTAATTTCCTTTTTTGATTATTGTTTCGTTTCCGTGTATTAGCTTATCATTGATAGTGCATAAAGAAAAAATAACCGTTGAATTGTTTGTTGAATGAATCGGATTTTGAGCACTCATAAAAACACCAGCAAGATTTAGTATGGAACCATCCGCTTCTATCTCACCAAATAAATCACTAGCAACTATAGAAAGATTTGAATTTTTAGCAAATATGACATTATTATTATTTGAGTGAAGAAAGGTACTGTTTATAATTTCAACATCAGAATCAGTAATCAGTAATTCTTCAATAATGGCATCCTTGATGATAATATTTTTAGAATTTTTAATTGTTATTTTTTTTATATTACCCGTATATATTTGGATCTGTTCATTTGTAACATTGATATCATATGGTTCAATTATATTTTTCTTGTTTATTTTTGCAATGATATTTTGATTGCTAAAATGTTCAAAAAGTTGTTCTAAAAACTTTTCTTTATCTGTTATCATTGGAATATGTTTTGAATGTGGAATAACTTTTAAAACTGAATTTGGAATTAATTTATTGAGAACATAACCCGTTTTAAGAGGTGCAATATCATCCTCTTCACCCCAGATAAGCATTGTTTTGGTTTTGATATCCTGAGGAATGCCATTAAAATTTTCTTGAACAAGTGCAACAGCTGCAATAATATTTGGATTACCTCTTAAAATTGTTCCCCTAAGGAGTTCCGTGGATAAAACGGTATCTAAATTTATAATTTTAGAATTATCAAATTTATTCACTATTTTGTCTATAAAGTTTGAAAAATGTACTGTTTTTAACTTTTCAAATCGCCCATCAAATAAATCATCTATTTTATTATTCACTAAAAAATTACTATATGCATTTTTATGCAAAATTCCTGCAGCATCCACTAAAACTAAGCTTGATACATCTTTGGCATACAGGCTAGTATATTTAAGAGCAATAGCTCCACCCATTGAATGACCAATTAAATGAAATGGTTTTTTAACATATTTGTTAGCAATATAGCGAATCAATTTTGCATAATTTGTTGGAGAATAAAGTTTATTTTCTTTAGATGATTTACCAAACCCTGGTAAATCAAATGTAACTATATAGTATTTTTCACTCAAAGCATCTATAGTGCCTTTCCAAATTGTAGATGCTTCGTCCCCCAAACCATGAACTAAAATAATAGTTTCATTAGCTGGATTTCCTAGTGTTTGTATAAAAACAGATGCACCAAAAATTGGCTCATTTTCTAGCATAAAAGTTTTTGCATATGATGTATTTGAAAAAAGTAAAAGGATTAGTGAAAAAAATATAAATCTCATTTTATGATGACTGAATAGAAATAACTAATTTGCCACTTGCCAATTTTTTATTTAAAATTGGTACTGTTTTTTTATCAAATACTTCAAAATAAAATTCTTCAAATGTACCTATTGTAGCAGTGTTTTTAACAATAATAATATATTCTAAAAATAAAACATCTCCAAATAAAACAACTTCTTTGAGTGAAATCAAAAAGCCAATCTGTGGGGTAACACTATTTGAAAAAGCAGAAGTTGATTGTGCAGCTGCTTCAGCCAACATAGGAAGAGTGGGAACATTTGGAAATACACATAGCACTTGCACTTCTTCTTCCGTGCGGCTTATAACTTCTTGTGCAAATCGTACAGGAGGTAAGTGAGGTAAATTCATAAAAGTATCTCTACTATTGGGTTTTGGACTTCAGTTGCTTTTTGAGCTACATACAACATCTCACTCATAGAATTTGGAATCCCTTTGGATTCACTTTTTTGTATACTGATATTTGCTTCTTTTGATGTTGTTTTGACAACTAAGACAACCCCACTTTCCAAATACTTCACACACTTATTTACTTGTTCTATATTTGGAATATTAATCGTTTCTGTACAAATTAATACTAAAGTATCACCATCTATTGATTTTATTGCCCCAGCTTTTAAAACATTCAAAGAGGTTTTATCTCCACTAGAAATAGTCAACATTTCACTTTTGTTTTTCATTAAAATAGACAAATATGAAATAGCTGTATTGTAAACTGAATTTTGAAAATCTGTTGGACTGAGCGACTGCTTATCTTTTATAGCATTGATAATATTTGCAGTAATTTCAAGTTCTCCAAAAGCACTTCCATAAATAATTCTATTTTCTGTATAATCATCCAATGAAGAAAGTAACTTTAGTGTTATTTTTGAGGCTTTTGTGAGTCTTCGTCTCATCATCATATTTGGTACCAAATCTTTAATCTGCGTTGTGTCAATACTTGTTTCATCAAATAAATAAGCACTTTTTAATATTTCTAAATTGATTTTCATACAATCTCCCCAAACAATAAACTACAATTATTACCACCAAAAGCAAAAGAGTTACTGAGTGTATATCTTACTTTTGTATTAATTGTTTCTCTCGAAAGATTTAAGCCATCATTTTGAGCTATCTCTAAAAAAGAATTTTTAGGGATAGTTTGTTTTAAAATCACCATTGAAGATATAATAGCCTCCAATGCTCCAGCCGCTCCTAATGTATGCCCAGTGATCGATTTTGTAGAACTTACGAATGGTTTGTGTAGAAAAAGTGAAGATATAGAATTTCCTTCTGCTTCATCATTGGCCATGGTTCCTGTTCCATGAGCATTGATATAATCTATTTGATTTTCTTGAATATTAGCTGATTGTAAACAATTGAGCATTGCATTTCTTGAACCATCAGCATGCGGTTGTGTCATATGATGTGCATCACTACTGTAACCAACTCCACATATTTCTATTGAATTTTTTGATGGTATAGTTTCTAGCAATAAACAAGCTATTCCCTCGGCTACATTCATACCATCTCGTTCTTTATCAAATGGTTTGCATGGATTTGATGACAATACGCCAAGTGAAACAAAACCTTGTACTGTTGTCTGACATAATGAATCAACACCAATGACTAAAACATTTTTGTATATACCTTTACTTAAAACCTCATATCCATAACCAATAGCATTGGCACTTGAAGTGCATGCAGTAGAAAATGAAATATCATCGTAAAAATCAAAAGCTTGTCTTAATGTATTTGCAATGGCATCAATATTGTGTTGTTTTGGGTCTATATCGTTATAGTTATTTGTGGTAAAAAAAATATCTTCTGTTGTTTTCATTCCCCCTACTGAAGAACCAATTATCAAAAGGGTATTTTCAAAATTTTCTAAATTGGAATTATCTAAAATATTTTGACATTGAAGTATTAGATTTTCATAAAAAGTATATTCGCTTTTTATTATTCCTATCGATACTGTTCTGACACTAGCATATTCATCACTTTGTGTAATGCCACTTTTCCCAGCACAAATATTTTCAAATAATTCTTCATTATTTTTTCCTGCACAAGTAATTGAAGATGTTGCTGTGATATAGACACGATTTTTTTTATTTACCATTAAATATGACCTTTCTTTTAATCAAACTTTAGAAATATGTATAACAATACTTCTCATTTTTTTATCTTGAGCTATATAAATAACATCCATTTTACCTAATAAACATTGTTGTAATACTTCAGAAAAGGAAAAATGTACATTTTCCGTATTGTATTTAGCCAAAACATCTTCTCTATTTGAGTACTCTTCAATTCTATCTATTTTGCATATTGCATTTTTCGGATTATTATTAGCATATATCCAGCAACTTTGTTCTTGATATTTGGCATTTTCTTCCGTAATGTATTTTTCATAATTTTCTATGAAATCCAAAGCGATATCAACTTTTCCTATCAAAACTTCTTCTAATTCATTATGTTGAAGGTCATAATAAGCTAATTGAATAGCTTTTTCAAAAGATAATTGATGCGCGCTTAGAACCATATGTTTTTCTTTTGATTGAAGGGCTTGTGCAACATAAAAACTTGCACTTGTATTAAGTCCCAAAAAATCAAAAGGCATTAAAATTCCACTTTTATCATTAATTTGTTGTAATACATTTCGAAGACTTTCAACTGGTCCACATTCTGTAGCCATATATACACCAATATTTTCAGAATGGATACTCTTGTCAAGGCACTTCATAGCACCATAAACAGCAAGAGTATTAAATCTATTGAATCGTCTGGTGTTTATAGAACATAGAGTTGAAAGCATTTTTTTATATTCAAGTGTAGATAAATGCTCGTCATTTTGTAAAGTAAAAAAATTGTGAATGTACATTATTTCAGATCTTTTTTGTTACTTAAAATTATGGAAGTATTATTTCCACCAAAAGCTACGAAATTAAACAAAACACTTATTCGTTTGTTTTGAATAAGAATGGACTTAGGTATTGGGCAAGATTCTAACTCATCTATTTTATCCTCACAACCTAAAGTCGGCGGGATAAAGTTATTGTGTAAACACATTAAAATAAATACAATTTCATTTGTTCCGCATGCACCCAAAGTATGTCCAATAAACGGTTTGATAATAGTAATTGGAACTTTATGTTGTTGTTCTTTAAAGAGTAAAGATAGAGCATTGGCTTCTGAACTGTTGCTATTTTGACTACCAGCTGCATGAGCTTTTATAAAATCTATATCTTTTAATGTAAGCTTAGCATTATTTAATGCTTGATTCATTGACTCAAAATTTGCTATGCCGTTTGGATTGCTTGAAGTTTCACTATAGGTATCACATACATTTTTTGAAGCTACATAATAAAAATCATTTTCACTGGATGGTGTGCTATCTAAAATAATAGCTGAGCAACCTTCTCCTAAAATGATTCCATCACTTCTTGTATCAAATGGATGATAGATATTTTGTTCAGAAAGAAGCATTAAAGATGAAAAACCATCAAAAGTTGTGTGATTGAAAAGCTCAATTCCAATAACAATTGCCCTATTTATTTGCTTTTTTTCTATTAATTTAGAAGCATAACAAAAAGCATTTGCACTAGATGTACAAGCGGTTGAAAATAATATAGCCTTATGGTTTGACTCTAATATATCTTCAACATATGTTCCTATGGAACCATATTCAAGATGGTTAAATTCAAAATTACTTTCACCTATTTTATATAATGCATTTATCTCTTCATTTATAGAAACACCCATAGAAGTAGATCCTATAAAAATAGCTAAATCTTTTTGTTCCTCTTTTGTTAAATTTGTTTTTTTTACACAATCCTCAATAACATCTTTTACAATCTTTTCAAATCTATCTTTTTGAGAACTAAAAGTATCATAAATTTTATAGTATGTTTTTTCCTTAAATGCTTCAGTGAGGTATCTTTCATAATTGTCTTGATTAATTGTTTTAATCTTTTTAATGATTGTTAAGTCGTCATTTCCTAAGCTACAGTTCAGAGAATATCCTCTGATATAACTTTTCATTGTCCCTCAATATAGTGAGCTAAACTATTTATATTTGTCATAATTTTTCGTAATTTTTTACTATCTGTAATTTTGATTTTATATTTTTCATTTATTGCCATAGATATTTGTAAAGCATCCATTGAATCTAATTCCAATTTGCTCTCATTACTAAACAGTGCTTCCTCATCATCTATATCATCAGGTGTGTAGTCAATTTTGCCACATGTATCAATAATTAATTGTTTCAGTTCACGATTCAAGTTAAGATTGTTTTGTTCAATCATTTAATTTCTCCTATATTTTAACATCAAATAAGCAATACAAAAAAAGCAAAGTGCAAATAAAACTAATTTTAATAAGTTATTTTGAATATCACTGAAAGAACCACCGTTGACAATCACTTCTAAAAAACAATCTAATGCCCAAGACATAGGTGAAAGCTCTGAAATATCTTGCATAAACTGAGGCATTACTATTTTAGGAACCATAATTCCACCAAGAGCTGCCAAAATAATATTTGAAGTTCCACCTAAAATTGTCGCCATTTCACTACTATTACTAATGGTTGCTATAGTTAAAGCAAAAGCAATTGCTGAAATAGATACGACACAGGAAACAAGAATCAACAACGAAATGCTTCCATTTATAACAAGAGCTTCGCCGTTTAATAATGGAATAATATACATCCCAACTAAAATCATAAAAAATACTTGTATTTGGTTCATAAAAAAATATGGAGCAAATTTACCAAAGATTATTGTGGATAAAGAAACATCAATACTTCTTATTTTATCAAGAGTTCCAAAATTTTTCTCATTTATAAAAGCATTGGAAATTGGAATTAAAATAAAAAACATAGAAAAAATAAGCCAAGAGGGAACACTATGTTGAACAGAAGTGACTTGTGTAGCTTTCTTATCTTGTAAAATATATGTATGAGTAATGGTGTCATCAAGGTTTTTAGAATCGTTTATATCAACATTTAAAATCGTAGCAAAATTTTCAATAGTAGTCTCGGCTATTTTAGAATATATAAATTGTTTTAAAAGCATTATATGCTCATGAGCCATATCAGATTTAGAAAAAATTGAAATACTGTTGTTGCTATCTTTATCAATATTCTGTATGAAATCTTTAGGCAAAAATACTACAAAATCATAACCATTTTTGTACAAATATGTATTTGATGGTAATTTATTTTTTACTATAGTAAAGATAAAAAAATCATTTTTATTGAGTTTCTCTATAAATGCATCTGTTTTGAGTGAAATGGTTTCACTCAGCACAGCGATATTCATTTTTGTATCAAATTTATTAGA
Organism: Helicobacter pylori PMSS1; assembly: GCA_945883785.1. Lineage (GTDB taxonomy): Bacteria > Campylobacterota > Campylobacteria > Campylobacterales > Arcobacteraceae > CAIJNA01. Next base: position 35,854 of record CAMCYD010000005.1, on the reverse strand, counting down.
ATAAGTATTTTGAAGGGCTAAAGACATAATGATTATAAATGCTGTTGGCATAACAAAAAGAACAACAATAGCATGTAAATTTCTAAAAATTAACAAAAATTCTTTTTTTAATATGTAATAAATCATGAGTCTCTCAACTCTTTTTTTGTTATGGATAAAAAAAGATTTTCCAAATTATTACTCGGTAGTTCTATATTTGCTATAGTTAAATTGTCATTTTTAATATTGCAAAATATCTCTACTAATTCGGAATAATTATCTCTAAAACTTGCATTTTGAAATGTATCATTGGTAAAATTTATTTTTGCAACACTTGCTCTTTTATTGAGATTTTCTTTTGTTTCGTGCAGTACAATTTTACCTTGATCAATAATTGCAATATCATCACAAAGGTATTCTACTTCTTCCATATAATGAGAGGTGTATATTATGGTTGTACCCTCTGTTTCATTTATATTTTTTATAACATTTAAAATGTAGTTTCTCGATTGTGGGTCAATTCCAACCGTTGGTTCATCTAGATATAAAATCTTTGGACTATTCAATAGCCCAATTGCTATGTTTAGTCTTCTTTTTAATCCGCCAGAAAATGTTTCGGATTTTTTATTTCTAAAATTTTCTAAAGCAGTCATCTGCAAACAATAATCAATTCTATTTGTCAAATCATTTCCACTTAATTGATACAATGCACCAAAAAATTCAAGATTTTCATAAGCAGTTAAAGTTGGATAAAAAGCATAAGATTGAGGCACTAAGCTTGAGATAGATTTGATATCTTTCTCATGAAAATCCAAATCATAATCAAAAATCTTAACTTTGCCAGTTTCTTTTTTTGTTAAGTAATTCAAAATTGAAATTAATGTTGTTTTCCCAGCACCATTTGGACCAAGAAGTCCAAAAATTGAACCTTGTTTGATTGTCAAATCAAGCTTATCCAAAATAGTTATATCTTTGTATTTTTTTGATAAATTATTGATAGAAATAGTCATTAAAGAGAGTTATTTTCCTCTCTTTTTTCATTGATGTAGTGTAAAAGATTTTTAATAGAGGCAAATATTGTATCGTATTGTTTTGTGTCTGTTATTTTAACTTGATACTCTTTTTCTATTGCCAAAACTAATTCTATCGAATCAACAGAATCCAAACCAAGTCCATCATCTCCAAACAATCTTGCCTCATCATCTATTTCATCCGCAGTTATATCTTCTAAATTAAGATACTTTATTAGAACTTCTTTAAAATCTTTACTTGTAATCATGTGATATTCCTTTAATATTAATGGTGAGGATTTTACTCAAAAATTACTTATAAAAGCTACAATTAAATGAAACATTCCTATAATTGCCGAATGAAATTTTTAATATTAATCCTTATTTTTCCTATGTTTATCTTTGCTGATATGCCTTTTAAAGAAACAAGATATATTGATTCAATTGATTCGACAAGAGTTTTGTATGGTGCTTTAGAGATAAAAAATGATGTTTTATCTTTAGTTTATACGAAGCCAAATAAAGAAACAATCATTTACGATAATAATAAAATGACAATACAAAACAATGGTAAAATAAAGGAATATTTATATACAAAATACCCTCATTTTGAATATATGAAGATAATACTTACATCAATAACAGAAGATAATTACACAGTCTTAAATGAGCTCTTTATGGTCAAAATATCACAAAATGCTATTTTTTTAGAAGCAAAAAAAAAGGTGAGCAAAGCAATTACTTCTATTGAAATCTTGAAAAATAGAAAACAAATTGAAACAATTACGATAAATATGTCAAATAGTGATAAGATAACCATTGAAACAATACATTAAATTTTCAAATTTTTTCATATTTAGTTTTCTACTTTTTATTTATTTTATAATACAACCTTATCAAAATATTTCCACAAACTTATCAACTATTCTTGGGGAAGAAGACAAAAAAGTTTATTCCCTGATGGAACAGTTCAATACTGGAAAGATTTTATTAGTTGCGGTACAAGGTTTTGAAGCAGTTGAATTGGAAAAATTAAAAAATATTCAAAATGAATTACTTTCAAATAGCAAATTGGTTGCAGTTAATACACAATTTAATAATCAAAATTTACAAGATTTTAAACAAATTTACAAGTTGTATCTTAATGATTTCAGATACAAAAATAGTAAAGATATAAATGTAAGTACCACTTTGTCAACTTTGTATGAAGAGATAATAAATTCATCTTATTATGTTGATATTAATAAAGAAGACCCATTTAATATACTTAAAACAAACCCCCCATCATCAAATAGCATAAAATTTAAAGACGGCTATTTAGCTTTGGATAATTATGGTTATCTTGCTATTTTTACAATAAATTCAGCACCAGAAACTATTTCAAAAACTCAAACATACGATTATATACAAAAGATTTTAACTAAGTATGATAATGTGAAATCATTTAGCCCTATCTATTATCATGTTGAAAATTCTCAAGCAACCAAAGATGATGCAAATAAAATAATATTTATTTCTACAATATTACTTGGATTACTTTATATCATTCTTCTCAAAAATATATATCTGTTTGTCAATATCGTAATAACTTTAGTCACTTCAGTTATAGCAACACAAATTATTTTATTTTATATATTTCCACAAATATCAATTATTGCACTAACTTTTAGTATTGCTATTACCTCTGTTTCGATTGACTATATGTTTCATCATTACTTGCACAATCATTATGATAAAAAACTCGGCTTTAATAAATCGGTCTTTTATGGCTATCTTACTACTGTGGTAGCTTTTCTAATGATATCTTTTGTTGATTTTCCACTCATTAGGCAAATTTCATTTTTCACTGCTGTATCACTCACTATCGCTTATATACATTTTGCTTTTATTTATCCTCATCTTGGGATAAAATTTATTGAACCATACGCAGTAAAAAGATTTAATACTAAATTTCATATAAAAGGCTATATTATTGTTTTAATTTCTTTTCTTATGATAATTTATTCTTCATTTTATACAACTTTCGATTTTAATATCAAAACTCTTGACTACCAAAATAAAAAACTTATAGAAAGTGAGTATTTCTTCAAATCAAACTTAGGACAAAACAACAAAACAACTATTTTAATCACTGGAAATAGTATAAATGAGTTGATTATCAATGCTAAGAGTATTCATAATATTGATAAAAATGCTACAGTTGGAATGGCATCTCTTCTTTCAAGAGAAGAATACGCAATCAAACAACAAGCAATAAAAAACTTTGATTTTGAAGCACTACACAAAGAAATAAAACATAATTCAGAGAAAGTTGGATTTAAAAAAGGTTATTTTGATAATACTTACAATACACAAGTATTAAATCCACCATTTCCAAACTATACGGTAGAAATGATTCAAAGTTTTGGAATTGATTTAGTATTTGATGGTACAGAATATATTGGTTCTGCTATTGTGAGCAATGAAGCATTACCTCAAATACTTTCTTTACCATTCACTAAAAATGCACAAGGTGGTGAATTATTTAAGAATTCATTGACAAAATTTTATGATGAATTGGTAATTATCGGAACAATCATCCTGTTTATTATTATATCTATAATACTCGTTGCCACTAAAAGAAGATTTTTGCAAACTTTTTCATATATAATTTTTCCACTATCGTTAATATTCTTTTATGGTACTTTTGTCCAACTCAATATTATGCATATATTTATGCTATTTGTTATAATTTCGATGGCAGTTGATTATGGAATCTATATGAATGAAAAGAATTTATCTCATAATGCAATGCTTGCTATAGTGTATTCATTGACTAGTACTTTTGCTGGATTTGGTGTACTTATTTTTAGTGATATAAACTCATTGTTTTCGATAGCATCTATAGCTATTATTGGGATTTGTGGAATTTTATTTTTATTATTATTTCAATATCACGATATCAATATTCAAAAGGAGTCAAAGTGAATTTTAAAGGGTTTTTGATGGGTATTTACTCATTTCTTTCATTGCTGGTTGTAATTGTATGCATGTATTTATTTAGAAGTAAGATTTTTACTATTCGTAAATTTTGGGCATATTCTATGGTTAAGCTTATTGGGGTAAAGATTGAAGAAATAGGAGCCTTAAATCCAGATGCAGATGTGATAGTCTTAAATCATAATTCAATGTTTGATATCACACTACTTGACCATCTTCACCCAAAAGATATAGCATGGGTAGCAAATGAAAAGTTAGCGAAAGTGCCCGTCTTTGGATGGATTTTTAAATTCCCAAATTTGATACTCATAAATCCAACAAAAAGAAGTTCTTTAACAACACTACTTCATAGAGCTAAACAAGAGATATCAGCAAAAAGACCTATTGGGATATTTCCAGAAGGAACCAGAGGAGATAATGATGAAATCGCCAAATTTCAAGTTGGTGCTAAATTGATTACTGAAAAACTACACCTTGCAGTACAGCCTATTGTATTGATAGGTACAAGAAAAAGATTGGATACAAAAACATTTATATCAACTCCTGGGGTTGTGAAAGTTATTTATTTAGACACGGTAGATTCTTCGCAGAAAGATTGGTTTGAAAATATGGAACAATCAGTAAAGGCTATTTATGAAGCTCAAACTAAAAATTTAATTTCACTTTAGTTGAACCTAAGTATTTAGTTTGTAAGATTAGGAGCAATTTAATTAAAGGAAAAAGAATGAAAAACATAATCATTGGAAGTTGTATTATTGGTGTCATGAGTAGCTTGTTTGCACTTGAGACTGAAGATGTAGCCCCAAATAAAAAAGGTTTTTATATTGGTGTAGGAGCTGGTTCGTCATCAATGAGTAATGATAGCACATATAATACTAAAACATACGAAGGAGATTCTGGTACGCACATCTATGCTGGATATCAATTTAATAATGTAGTAGCAATTGAATTAGCACAAACTAATTATGGTGATATTTCAAATAGCCAAACAAAACAAGTAGAGTTCACTCCAGAATCAACTAGTTTGAATGTAAATGTTGGCTACAGTATGCTTAATTCTCAGTTGAGAGTGTCGGCAATATTAGGATTAAGTTCTTTGAAAATGAATCAAAAACAACAAACTTTTGTAGACGATGCGGGTGTTGGATTGAACTATGGAGCCGTTATTCAGTATGAACCAAATTTTTTACATGGATTGGGTGTACGACTTGGATATACTGGAACTTTAGTGGATGTTGAAGAAACTGTTTCTAGTAATTATGGTTATACAACAGAGAGTTATACACAAACAACAGGTATGCCATATTTGGCATTACAATATAAATTTTAAATAAAAAATAGGAGATGAAAATGAAAAGTATTATGGTAGCAAGTCTTTTAGTGGGATTGTCAAGTTGTGTTTTTGCAGGTGGGGATATTTATGTTAGCAATGTGGCTGCATATGAAAATTCTTCAAATATTCAAAATACAATTTTGTCTGAATGTAACTTACCTGAGCAACAAGTTCAATTATTTGAACAAGAAGCTTCAAAACAAGGCTTTACTGTTACAAAAACTGAAACTGAACCAAAAGAGGGAAAATATTTAAAATTATCGATTGTTGATGCCGTATCTTCTGGAAATGCTTTTCTTGGGCACAATAAGTTTGTGACAGTAAAAGGTGTGCTTTATGAAAATGGGGTAGAAGTTGCTAATTTTAGTGATATGAGACGATCTGGAGGTGGCGCATTTGGTGGCTTTAAAGGTTCTTGTTCTGTTCTTGGTAGATGTATTGGTGCTATAAGCAAAAGATACTGCTAAATGGTTAAATAATCCAGCTAAGAATAGTCGAATAGGTGACTAAACATAGTCAGTAATGAACAAAATAGATAATGTCTTTACTCAAAGCAATTATTTTTTTAATTATTTTATTAAACCAAATAGTTGCTAGTGATGAAAATACCAATTTAAATCTTGGTGGAGGGATAGCTTATATTTCCCTCCCTGAGTATATTGGCTCTTCTGGGCAGAAAAATTATCTCGTCCCTTACCCATATATTTATTATACAAGCAAAAATCTCACCATAGAAAAAAATACTATTTTCAATCATCTCTATCGATCTGCAAATTTTGAAATAGATATTAGTTTAAGCGGTACCCTTCCTGTTAAAGATTCTATACATTCTTTACGAACAGGGATGAAGCAACTTGACCCTACTTTGGAAATTGGACCAAACTTTATTTACAAACTTATTCATTTTGAAGATAAAAAAGGTTATCTTAGTTTTGAAATGCCTATTCGGATTATACTTTCAACAGATTTTTCAGATTTAAATCATCAAGGATATGTGACAAATCCAAATCTATACATCAAATATTATCTACAACATACTTCTCAAATTGAATTTAGTTCCGGTCCTTCATACAATACAAGAAAATATAATAATTATTTTTATGAGGTTACTTCCAATGATATGACAGAAAAACGAGAAGAGTATCATAGTAAAGGTGGTTATGGCGGATGGAAAACAACACTTGGATTATCCTCTACAGCTTTCGAAAATATCTGGCTTGGAGCATTTATCCGTTACTACAATTTAAATCATGCAGTTTTCACTGACTCACCTTTGGTTAGTAAAGAAAATGCACTCTTTTATGGACTGGCTTTTAGTTATATTTTTAAAAATTAGTTAATTTTTAGTTTTTTCCCAACACTATTTACTGCTATTTTATCTACAAATTTTAGTTGAAGTGGAAATTTCAAGTTTGAAAGTTGTTCTCGTAAAATTTGTTTTATTTCTAAAGTAGAGAAATCTCTTGTAGTTTCAAGTAAAATATCTAAAAACTCATTGTTTAAATCATTGTGACTTACAAAAACGAGTGCTTTTGAAATGCCATCTATATTCTCAAGTATTGTTTCTATTTGAACTGTTGAATATCGTTTTCCTGCAACTTTAAAAATTTTGGAACTTCTACCTATGAGCTTAAATTTATTTTCATATTGTTCAATATAATCAAATGTTTGAATTAGCCCACTTGTGCTTTTAAAATCATTTTCGTATAAAAATTCTGAAACAAAGGGGGATTGAACTATCAATTCATTTTCTTGATTAACTGATATTGTAACATTCTCAAAAGGTGTCCACAACTCGTCATCATTATACTTATATCCTATACCACTTGTTTCAGTTGAACCAAAAAGTTGCATAACATTTGTATTAAATTTTTGAGAAAATTGTTTCGCACTTTCTTTGGATAATGGTGCTGTTGAACTTACAAATAATGATGTTTTCATATCTAGATTTTCATTAGTTTTTAACAATGATTCAATATACAAAGGTGTTGTCACGATTAAGCTATTGTCTTTGATAGTTTCTAGCAAGTTAAAAGGTAAGAAATGTTCTTTCAAAACTATATCTATATTGTTTAAAAGTGGGTACAAAAGACCAACTAAAGTACCATAAATATGGATAAATGGAACCGTTACAATCACTTGTTTAATGTTGTAATTTTCTATCAATTTACTAAAAACTTTGACTTCTTCTTCTAGATTATTTTTTGTTTTTAATGCACCAACTGGATTACCTGTACTTCCACTCGTAAAGAACATCATGGAAAAATCATATGTATTTAATAAATTCAAATCAAAATTCTTAACTTTATCTACAATTGCTTTATTGCTACTGTCAAATAATATCGTTTTATTTCCACTATAATAGGCATCAATAATTTTTAAAACATTGGTTTCTTTTTGTGTGGAACTTATAAAATCTATAGGCTTTGAATTGACTATAGTTTCTTTTGATATTGTATGAACAGTTGTTGTACCCTCATCATTTAATATTTTCAGCATCATTTTTAACCTTTCAAAAATACAAATTTTCTATGAAGAAACTGGCAAATTCCAGCAATAGCAAATAAAAAATACCACCCAATAGAACTATAAAATACCCAAATTACATCGTCATTATCAAAAAATATGACCGAATGAATAATAATATTAACACAACTTACAAATATCCAAAATAATGTTGACTTATGAATATATTCTTGCTCTTTTTGTGAAATATCTTTTTTAGTAAACTTTTTTGCAAAATATATAATGATAGATTCGTTTTTTATATAAGACATTACCATCAAAATCGTATAAAATGATGAAATAACAAGGGGGAAAGCTTTTAAAAATAATACATTATTCAATGTAGTATCATAATATTTTACGAACAAAAATAGTATTGGTGCAAAAAGTAAAGAGAAGAGGAATTTCACTATTATCTAACCATCGCACCACTAATGTTAAGTACCTCTCCACTTACATAAGTCGCATCAGCTCCTATAAAATAAGCACATTTTGCAACTTCTTCTGATGTGCCAAATCTTTTTAATGGAATAGATTTCTTTAAATCTTGGATATTAGGAATATTTTCAATCATAGCTGATTGAATAATCCCTGGAGCTATTGCATTGACTCTAATATTGTATCTTCCAAGCTCAATGGCTAAAGTTTTTGTCAAAGCAATCACTCCACCTTTTGAAGCTGAATAATTTGCTTGACCAGCATTTCCACACAGTCCAGATACTGAAGCCACATTTACAATACTTCCTTTTTTATTCATTATCATATGTTTTGAGATTAATTTTGTAATATAAAAATTACTATTTAAGTTAACATTTATGACATCTTCCCATTGTGTATCTTCCATAAAAAAGAAAAGATTATCTTGAATAATCCCAGCATTATTGATAAGCACATCTACTTTCAAATTTTCTAATGCATTTTTAATAGACTCTTTGTTTGATATATCAAAAGTGATAAGTTCACCCTCTTGTATCTCCGCTAAAAGAGCTTTTGCTTTTGTAATATTTGAATGATAATGTATATAAACAAAATATCCATTTTTAGAATATTCCTTTACTATCGCCTCACCAATTGAGCCAGTTGCACCAGTGATTAATACTTTTAACTTTTCCATTATTGCTACTTTTGCTAATTATAGTCTTTTATTACAGAGTATGTAATATTTTGATTAGTTGCCTTTGATACTTCAATTCTTAATCCTTTAAAGCCAATAATTGTCGGCTTAGTAAGTTCAAGTTCATATTCAATATCCTGAGTAAAAGCGGGTCTTACCATATCGTTTTTAAACTCCCTAAATGATATTTTTATCTTGTTACCAATTTTTCCTTGATATAAGACTTGATATTTAAAAGAATCATCATTATATGTGATATTTTGAACAGATTTGTAATCAAAAGGTTTATCTAGTGGAAAAATTTCAGATTCGTGCTTTATTGCATAATAATTAAATATACCACTATTATTCACATCTAATAGACAAATATTTTTTTCACAAATTGTTTTATACTCATTTTTTGGCCATACCAATAAATCATACTTCTTATTTAATTCCATATTTAATATTTTCTGGTTAACTTGGGTGTTGTATGTATCAAAAACAAATTGATTAACTTTTTCATACATTGATTCGCCTACTTCTTTTATTGAATTGCTATTTAAAGGTGGCATAAAAATAATATTAACTCCAATCTTCACTTTTTGGTCATGAAATATCGTAGGGGCATCTAAGGCGGTATATTCTAAATATTTAACGGGTTTGACTAATGGATATAGTTCATCCCTTCCTTTTATAGCAGAATGAGAAAAATATCCATTGTTTAAAGCATCAATTAAACAAATTTTTGTTGAGAAACAAATTGTTTTGTAGTTATCTTTAGCCCATGTTAGCAAATTATATTTATTATTAAATTCATAATTACTAATTGATATCTTCTTTGCTACTCCTACTTTATTTTCATAATATCCGTCAATAGGTTCCAAAATCTTTATATATGAATGATTATTAACTGTTGGTAATGCAATTTTATTTGCACAACCAGAAAAAATGTATACAGTAATCAATACGGGGAAAAAATGTGCTATTCTCATTTGAAACCTTTTATATAAATTTTGCATTTTTAAGCATTTTATTGATATTTTTGATATCTCCATCCATTCTTCTATCTTCTAAGAGAGGTTTCACGATAGTTCTAATTTCATCATGTATAGTTTTTAAATGAGGAGAAACTTTATCATTTCCTCTTATATCAACAGCTTGTGCCATTCCTATAAAAGCGATAGAAAGCATATTATGCAAATCAGGCATCATTTTGGCAAAATCATTGGCTGCTGTTGTTCCCATTGATACTTTATCTTGATTTAATGATTCTGTTGGTCTTGAGTGAATTGAAGCAGCAGTTGTATTTTTGATAACATCAGCACTGAGCGAGCTAAGAGATATTTGCATAGCTTTAAATCCATGGAAAAATGGTTCTTTTGATAATTTTAAATTTTCTCCGAGCCCTCTATTAAATTTATGATCTACTAACAAGGCAAATTCTTTATCAAGTAAATCAGCCAAATTAGCTGCACAAATTTTTAAAGTATCCATAGCATGTGCGACATAACCACCATAAAAGTTTCCAGATGTATAAATAACTTTATTTTCACCATCAATCAATGGATTGTCATTTACAGAATTTATCTCAGTTTCAACCCAATTTTTAGAAATCACTAGATTGTCTCTAATCACACCAAGTACTTGTGGAGCACATCTCATCGAGTAAGTATCTTGAATATTTAAATTATTATCAGCAAAAAATTTATCATATCGGCTATCTCTCCCATGAGTTAATTGTGAACCTTGAATTTTTCGCTTTATATTTTTTGCACTAGCTATTTGACCACTAAATGGTTTAGAATCGTGAACAAAATCTGCGATTGGAGTATCATCACCAAGTAAAACTTCAAACATTCCAGCAACATAAGACTCCATAGAATCCAAAATAATTTCAAATTCTTCAATAGCTTTTAAAGCTATGGCACTCATAATAGTTGTTCCATTCATTATAGCAAGTGCTTCTTTTGGTTCAAAAGTATATGGAGTGATACCTAATTCACTATAGACTTCCATTACATCTTTGATTTCACCTTTGTAGTAAACTTCTCTTTCTCCTGCAATAACAGCTGCTATATAAGATAATGGAGTCAAATCGCCACTTGCACCAACTGAACCTTGAGAGGGAATAACAGGAATAATATCTTTTTGAATTAACATTTCAAGCCTGTGTAATAGATTGATAGAGACACCAGAACGAGCTTTACTTAAAGATATTGTTCTCATAATTACAGCATATCTACACACTTCATAACTTAAATTTATTCCAATTCCACAACCATGAAAACGAAATAAATTGACTTGCAAAGTAGCTGCATCTTCATAGTTGATATAGTTTTTCCCACTATCACCATAGCCAGTAGTTATCCCGTAAATTGGTTTTCCCTGTTTTATAGTGTCCATCATAAAATCATGTGTTTGATTTATAAAATCTATAAATATTTTATCTTTTGATATCTCAATACTTGTCGCTTGTTTGATACTCTCTAAAGTTACCGTTTTTTTGTCTATTGTCAATTTCATTTATTTCCTCCAAAAATTATAAAAATTTAACCATTGATTTGGGTAAATTTTTATAACTTCTTCATACTGTTTTACATACTCATTCAGAGCTAATTTTACTGCTTCATTTTCATTTTTTGTTCTATCCATTGTAATTGTGTAATCGATGATTTTGTATTTTTGCATTCCGACCAAAACAACAAAATATACCAGTAAAGGTTTAGAAGTTTTGTAAGCTATCTGAAATGGATTTTTATTAAAAATAGCATCCTCACCTAAAAACTTTACTGCCATTTCTCCTTTTGGATTTGATGGTCTATCTGCCATCATAACAACTATTTCATTGTCAACCAAGGCATTTGCTGTTTGTACTGATACACTTAAAGCACCACTATTTAGATCAATAATATTAATATTTGTTTTAATATCTATGCTTTGTTCTATCTCTTTAATTCCATCAATCATTGCTTCTTGCATTACAATATTGACTTTACTATCAACAATTGGAGCATTATATGATGAAGCCCAACCACCAACATGTGAATATACGATAATAACACCTTTTGAAAGCATCTCTTTTTGACTCTCGATATTACTGTAGCTAAATGAATATTCTTTTGGTTCTGCTTTTGAAATAAATCTATCAACCATACAAATTGCAAACATTCTGAGATGTTCATAATATACTTTATTAGTAAATTTGATACCTAAATGTTTATAATATATTTTTAAAGCACTTTTTACATTTGATGCAAATATAAAATAAAAAAAAGTCACAGGATACATAAGATAATAAACAAACTTATATCCTAGCAACTTATATAAATTGAATGCTAATTTAATACTCCAACCACTTCCTCTTTGCTTTGTCTGCATACTTTTTATTTTTTCCCAAACACTATATTTTTCAGTTTATTTGCAATAAATCTTGGCCATTTAAATGGTAATATTTGAATATGAACCCAAACGATAGCCATAGTGTCTCCGAACTTTTTGAAATGACTCACTCTTTCTTCTGGAGTTGGATAATAGCATTCAATAATAACTTCTTTTATTTTTTTACCAGCATCGGCATGTCTTACAATTACTTCCATTTCCCAATCATACCGTTTTGTTTTAATAGGTAAATCCAATATTGATATGGGATAAATTCTATATCCAGAAAGAGAATCTGTAATCACTTGCTCTGTATCCCATGTAGCCCACATATTACTAAACCATCTGCCAAATTTACTTCCATTTGGTACATGTTCTAAGTCAAAATTTCTAGCTCCTATTATGATTTCATCACCTTCACATATTTCAATTAACTTTTTTGCTTCAGAAGCCAAATGTTGCCCGTCACCATCAATACTCAAAACATGTGTAAATCCAAGTTCCTTGGCTTTTTGCGTACCGGAAATAATTGCTTGTCCTTTCCCTTGATTTACATTATGTCTAACAAAATGTATACCAATTTGCTCTACCACTGAAAATAAATCTATAATTGGAATTTCAGAACCATCATCGACTATAATTATCTCATAGTTATGTCGCAATACATCAAAAGCCACATCTTTAATTGTTTTTGGGTTGTTATATGTTGGAATGATAACAATCACTTTATTTTGTTTCATATTTAATTTCACCTATTTTTTTGCAATCTTTTGTAATTTTAATTATTCTAATTTTATTGTCATATTTAATATTGTATTGTATTTCATCGTTTGGATAAACAGATACTACAAATTTACTGTAGTGGATATTTATAACATTATCATTTAAAATACTTGATATTATATCAATAAGAAGATAACCAGGGAGTAGAGGTATAGTTGGAAAATGACCTTTAAACACCAAATGATTAGCATCTGATAGCTTTATAGTTACTTCATTTTGTTCTCTTTTTAAAATAGAATAAAGTTCACCTATCAAATTTCAATACCCTTTTGTCTTTTAGTTAAAAGATATATTAGCAAAATTAAACTAAAATCATTAAATTTATTATTTAAGGTCTATATGTCTAATTTTTTCAAAAACAATGATACAAAAACAGCTAGAGAAGCACAATATGAAGCACAAAGAATTGCATTTGCGCCTATTATCTTTCAAGTAGCAAAAACCATGAGAGATTTAGGAATATTAAATATCCTTTATATTAATGACAAAACAGGAATCACTATAAATGAAATATCAGAAGAATTAAAATTAACTACCTACGGAATACAAACACTACTAGAAACTTCCCTAAGTGCAGATATTGTAAAAGTTGTAGATGATAAATATTTTATTACTAAAACAGGATTCTTTTTATTAAAAGATGAAATGACAAGAATCAATATGAACTATAACCACTATGTCAATTATCAAGGACTTTATTATCTTGAAGATGCTATTAAAAATACAAAAGCCTCAGGTTTAAAAGTATTTGGAGATTGGGAAACAATTTATCCTGCCCTATCTTCATTACCAGAGCAAGCTCAAAAAAGTTGGTTTGAATTTGATCATTATTATTCAGATACAGCATTTAAAGAAGCGATTGAAATTTTATTATCGTATAAACCAAAACGAATACTTGATATCGGTGGAAATACTGGAAAGTTTTCAATTAATTTAGCAAAAAAAGACAGTACTATTCAAATAACAATTATGGACTTACCAGAGCAAATAGTTCTAGCTACAAATAATATTAAACAAGCTGGTTTAGAAAATCAGTTGACATATATTCCTATTAATATCCTTGAGCATACTAGAAGCATACCTAGTGGATATGATATTGTTTGGATGAGCCAATTTTTGGATTGTTTTAAGGAGGATGATATTGTACAAGTGCTTCAAAGAGTTAAAAACTCGCTTGGAGAAAATTCATATGTTTTCATCATGGAACCATTGTGGGATAAACAACAAGTAGAAGCAGGAGCATTTTGTATTATCAATACTTCTCCCTATTTTACAGCTATGGCAAATGGTTACAGCAAAATGTTTCATTCAAAGGATATGACTCACTATATCAATCAATCAGGATTGAAGATTGTAAATCAAATTCATAATGTAGGAATTTGCCAAAGTATTTTAATTTGTAAAGCTTTTGTATAATTTCCTTTACACTTTTTTAAACTTTAAACTTTAAATTCTAAGCACCACAATAGGCATTGTCATAAAGTATGATTTCTTATTTCTTGGATTTAGAAGTACCATTCATAATTATTTAAGTATAATCAAACTCTAAAAAATCAATAAAGAGAATTTTAATAATGATGATATTTCTAATGATGAAAGCAAATGTAGTATGTTGAAACGAATAGTAAAATTATTTGCCGTTTTTATGGTCATCACAAATAGTTTTATGTTGGCTAATGATTTTCCAAATATATGTAGTCGAGACCAAAATCCAAATGAATTTACGATTATGAGTTATCATGAAATAGCTGAAAAAACGAAAACACTTGATAATACTTATGCAGTAACTCCTTCAAATTTTGAACACCAGATGCATTGGTTGATAGAAAATGGATATCATTTTATTAGTGTAGATGATATTTTGAAGTATCGTAAAAATGGAGGACTATTACCCAAAAAAGCGGTATTGATTACCTTTGATGATGGATATAGTTCTGTGTACACAAACGCATATCCTATTCTCAAAAAATACAAAATTCCAAGTGTTATAGCTTTAGTAGGGAGTTGGCTACTTGAAAAGGAAACAGTAGATTTTGGTGGAAATATGATAGAAAGAGGTGAGTTTTTATCCAAAGAACAACTTAAAGAGATGACTGATAGTGGACTTGTGGAGATTGCAAGTCATTCGTACGGAATGCATAAAGGAATAATTGGAAATCCTCAAGGCAATATGCAACCAGCAATAAGAACTCGTCAATGGCTAGCTGAACAACAAAAATATGAAGATGAAAAATCGTACGAAAAACGAATAAGAGATGATTTATTGGCGAATAATACATTTTTAAAACAATACACAGGGCAAGAACCTCGAGTAATGGTTTGGCCATATGGGCATTACAATAAAGAAGTGAGACAAATAGCTGAAAATTTGGGTATGTCAATTGGATTAACACTAGATGATGGTAGTAATACTGTAGCTACGCCTTTGTGGGGTTTGCGACGAATATTGGTTGAACACACCATGACATTAGAAGATTTAGAACGCAATATGGTTGCAAGAAATGCAAATTTTATAGATGATGGTCGTGCTACTAAAGCGGCACACATTGATTTGGATTATATTTATGATCCAAACCCACAACAGCAAGAGAAAAATTTAGGTGATTTACTTGAGCGATTAAAAAAGTTGGGTGTGAACACTGTTTATTTACAAGCTTTTGCTGACCACGATAGCAATGGTGCGGCTGACCATGTTTATTTTCCGAATAGAAATGTACCAATGCTTGCTGATTTATTTAATCGTGTCGCTTGGCAAATAGCAACTCGTACTTTTGTGACTCGTGTGTATGCATGGATGCCGATGATGGCTTGGGAGTTGCCACAAAAAAATCCAGTTTCAAAAGAGACTGTCAAAACACTGCAAATCGATTCATCGCATCTTAATATGGGATATCCACGATTATCACCATTTTCACTTAAAGCAAAAAAGGTGATTCACGAGATTTATGAAGATTTGGCAAAGTCTGCATACATAGATGGTATTATATTTCATGACGATGTAACAATGTCAGATTTTGAAGATGATAGTAAATTTGCAAGAAAACAATACAAAAAATGGGGACTAGCATCAACGGTGACTCAAATTAGAAAAGATAAAATACAATTCAAAAAATGGACGAGACTTAAAACACAATATTTGGATACATTTGCGATGGAATTGGCACAAATTTTAAGAGATGAGCAACCAGGATTAAAAACAGCGAGAAATCTCTATGCACAAGTTGCACTTGATAAAAATGCCGAAGAATGGTATGCCCAAAGTTTGTCACAATCTATAAAACATTATGACTACACGGCAATTATGGCGATGCCTTATATGGAAAAAGCTACAGATCATAAGCAATTTTATGCACAAATTGTGAATAATATCAAACAAGAAGAATGTGGAATGAGGCGAACAGTGATGGAGTTGCAAACTGTAGATTGGAACAAAAATGATGAGCCGATATCATCTGATGAATTAAGCAATACTATGAAAGATTTATATGATTTAGGGGTCAACCATATTGCTTATTATCCTGATAATTTATTTGACAATGTTCCTGATACGGCTCAAATGGAACATAGTTTTAAGCAGAAGTCCCTATTTATGCATTGAAGTAATGGTGCTTTAGCTTAGAGTGCTTTTGGAGTTTAATTAGTTTGTGGTACTTAATAATAAGAAGAAAAGGAAGAGAAAGGATTTTGGATGAATTTTGAAGTATTTTTTCATTTAGTCTGGCATATATTGTTGGGATATATATTTTATTATCCACTCTTTATGTCAAGTTTGTGGATTGTTGGAGCAATCTTTTTTTATTTTAAAAATGAACGACCTTATCTTAAAGATACGATACCGACTCTTAGAAAAAATGAAAAATGGGAAGGTGTAAGTATTTTGATACCTTGCTTTAATGAAGGTCAAAATGCAATTGAGACTATTTCATATGCTTTAAATGTACAATATCCAGAATTTGAAGTTATCGCTATTAATGATGGAAGTAAAGATGATACTTTGGAAATATTGGTAAATATGGCAAAAAATAATCCAAGATTAAAAATTGTTAATTTAGCCGAAAATCAAGGAAAGGCGATAGCACTTCAAGCTGGTGCATTGGTAGCAAAATATGAATATCTTATTGGTATTGATGGGGATGCCTTGATTGATAAATATTGTGTGTACTGGATGATGAAACATTTTATAAGGTATCCAGCTGTTGCAGCTGTTACTGGAAATCCTAGAATACGGAATCGAACGACATTATTAGGCAAAATTCAAGTAGGTGAATTTTCTTCCATCGTTGGTATGATTAAAAGAGCACAAAGAAGTTTCGGACGAATATTTACAGTTTCAGGAGTTATTACTGGTTTTAGAAAAGCCGCAGTTCATGAAGTTGGTTATTGGAGTCCTGATATGCTAACTGAAGATATTGACATCACTTGGAAACTCCAAAGTAATGGTTGGGATGTACGATTTGAGCCACGAGCTTTGGTGTGGATTTTGATGCCTGAGACACTAAAAGGACTTTGGAAACAACGACTTCGTTGGGCTATGGGAGGTGCTCAGGTTATGCTTAAAAACTTCAAAGTTTTATTTATGCCAAGACAAACGCATCTTTGGGGATTGATGGTTGAATTAATGTTAAGCACACTTTGGGCCTATAGTATGATGTTGGTTATTTTAGTTTGGTTTGGGAGTTTATTTATTCCCGTTGCTTATTTGATGCCTCAACAGTCACCGATTTTACCAGATGATACGAGTGTAATTTTGATAAGTGCTTGTTTACTACAGTTTATTGTTAGCAAATGGCTAGATGGTCATTATGATGAAGGTTTGGGAAAAAATTATTTTTGGATGATTTGGTATCCGTTTGCGTATTGGCTACTGAATTTATTTACAGCTGTAACCGCTCTTCCTAAAGTAATATTCACTAAAAAAGGTCGAGCGAGATGGGTGAGTCCAGACCGTGGTGCTCATCAACAGGTTAAAAAGGGGTAATAAGATGGAAGTTGAATCATTAATTATCAATAAACGGCATGAATTGCCAAAAGGTAAACGAGTACTTTGGGACATAATTACTGTTTTGCTTTGGGTGGGTTTTATATATTTATGGAGACCAGTTTTTCATGTATTTTATAGAATTATCACACTTGACGCACCATCTGGTGAGATAGCTGATTGGATTTTTGGGGAAATTCATAGTGTAACATTTGAAAATGCACTCAAGATGCTGATTATAACTCCAATAGTTTTATTTATACTTTCAAGACTGGGTCGGCATCATGCCCCAAGTGAACATTTAATTTTTCATTTTGATGATTATGCCAATTATTTTCAAGTTGACAAAGTCAATCTTCAACAATGTACAGATAGCCAATTAATCACTATGTATTTTGATGACCATGGTCACATTATTAGACTTCACAATCAAATTGTAGAAGAAGTAAAACAAAAGCAAATATTTTGAAATCATCGAAATTTTATACGGATTAGGAGTTTTATTTGCTATTTAACAGCTATGAATTTTTATTTGTATTTTTGCCAATAACATTTTTTATCTATTTTTATCTTACTTCAAAAAGACTCATGACTGGTGCAAAAGCATTTTTGGTGTTTGGAAGTTTGTTTTTTTATAGTTGGTGGAATATTGTATATCTTCCTTTGATACTAGCTTCTATCCTTTTTAATTACTCAATTGGAAGTAGTCTCACAAATGAAAAAGAGCATAAAAAAATAGATAAAAGATTTCTTCTTTTTTTTGGAATAGTTGCAAATCTTTTGCTCCTTGGATACTATAAATATGCAGACTTTTTTATAGAAAATGTAAATTTAGTAAGCGGAAGTGAGTTGAGTCCGCTTTATCTTCTTTTGCCTCTTGGAATTAGTTTTTTTACATTTACTCAAATAGCCTATTTGGTGGATAGTTATAGAGGGGAAACAAAAGAGTATGATTTACTAAATTATGGTTTGTTTGTAACATTTTTTCCACATCTTTTAGCTGGTCCAATACTTCATCATAAAGAGATGATGCCACAATTTGATAAAGTATCAAATTTGGTCAAAAACTATAGAAATATAGCTTTGGGAATTTTTTTATTTTCCATTGGATTGTTTAAAAAAGTAGTTATCGCTGATACTTTCGCAGTTTGTGCAAATAATGGCTTTGATGCTGAAGATACTTTGCATCTTATAGAGGCTTGGACTACTTCACTTTCCTATACTTTTCAACTTTATTTTGATTTTTCAGGCTATACAGATATGGCACTTGGTGTGGCTTTACTCTTTAATATCAAACTTCCAATAAATTTTAATTCTCCATACAAAGCAACTGATATTCAAGATTTTTGGAGAAGATGGCATATGACACTGAGTCGTTTTTTGCGAGATTATATTTATATTCCACTCGGAGGAAATAGATTTGGAAGTTTTAGAACATATTCAAATCTGATGATTACTTTTATCTTAGGTGGACTTTGGCATGGGGCAGGGTGGACTTTTATCTTTTGGGGATTTTTGCACGGATTTGCACTTGTCATCCATCGTATTTGGCAAAAGCTAGGATTTAAACTTTGGACTTGGTTAGCTTGGTTTATCACTTTTAACTTTATAAATATCAGTTGGATATTTTTTCGAGCTCAGACTTGGGATGATGCTATGAAAGTTTTAGGAGGAATGTTTGGTACGGGTGGAGTTGTACTTCCTAAAATGCTAGAAAGTAATTTTTCTTTTTTAATACAGTATGGTGTTGTATTTGAAGAATGGCTTGAAAATATTTCAGAAAACTCACAAACAAGTTTCTATTTAGTGGTAGCATTGATTTTTATTTTAGTATTTAAAAACTCAAATGAATTAGCAAAAGACTTTAAACCGAGTATGAAAATAGCATTTTTAACTGCTTTTATTTTCATTTTTAGCGTTTTGGCACTTACGAAAGTGAGTAAATTTTTGTATTTTAATTTTTAAAGGTAGTTGATGAGTAGCAAGAAATTTATAGGTTTTATGACGCTATTTTCTTTGTTGATTGTTGGATGTATTGGTGCCATAAATTTTATTGTTGACCCATTCCAACAATATAGAGTAGATACTTTTTATCCTATCTCGTACGATTGTGATAGACAACGATACAAAAATGGTGGTTTTGCAAAAAACTTTTCATATGATTCGGTTGTTCTTGGTACATCTATGACAGAAAATTTTATACTAAGTGAAGTGGAAAAAGAGTTACATTTCAAAAAAGCAATTAAACTTTCTTTGTCTGGTGGAAGTGCTAAAGAACAAAGTACAACACTTGAAACGGCAATAAATAACAATAAAAATTTGAAAAATGTTGTATGGGGATTGGATACATTTATTTTTGTTGGTGAGGCAGATAATCTGTCTTATGGAGAAGGCAGTTTCCCTTTTTATTTATATGATGCAAATACATTAAATGACTATAAATATCTATTTTCAAACGATACTCTCAAAGCTTCATGGGATGCTGTAACTATCCCTTTTTGTGCAACAAAAGATAAATTCATTTATGAACAAAACACAATGTACCAATGGCAACAAAATTTTAAAGATAGTTTTATAGAAGAAAATGTCCAAAATACTTGGGATAACAGAGAAGAATTTTTAGATTTTGAGGAAGATAAACAAACTTTTGAATATATGAAAAATAGTTTTGATAAAAATTTTTTGAAGATAATTCAAAATAATCCACAAATTCATTTTAAAATATTTTTTCCTCCGTATTCAATTTTGACCTTTAAAATATTTGAAGAGAGAAATCAACTTATTGATATCATAAACTTTAAAAAGTATATGTATGAAAATTTGCTGGAGTATAAAAATGTCAGCATATATGATTTTCAAATAGCAAGTGAAATCACAACAAATTTAAATAACTATAAGGATATTTCTCATTATCATCAAAAAATAAATACTTGGATATTGGAACAGATGAAAGATAATAAGTATTTGGTTACGCAGGAAAATAAAGAAGAAAATTTAGAAGAGTTAGAACAACAAACTAAATCATATGATGTAAATTTTTAAAAGAATTATTAAGTATTTTTAATGTAACTTTTATGTAGACTTTCGTTATGTTTTTAAAAAATTTTATACAACCAATCGACGATATTGTAGATATGAGCACAACTTTACAGCAAGTTGTTGACAAGATGTACCAAAATAAGTTACATCATATAGTTATTATTGAAAATAATAAACCAATAGGTATTATTACGGAACGAGACATTGTTCATTGTTTTGCAAATCATATAAATTTCACCTCTTTAGCACTCGAATATGCGAAGAAAGATATCATCAAACTTCATAGCACGAGAATGGTTGAATATGCGTTAAGTATGATGATAAATAATAACATTCGTAAAATAGTAGTTGTGGATTCTAAAAATGATTATTTAGGATGTGTAGAGCAAGAAGACCTTATGTATAGACTTGAAGAGGCACTTTATGATACGCACGAAGAGATATTTCAGCTTATTAATCAAAACAACAAAGCAGAAATAATCGATGCTAGTAGTACTTTGGAATATGCACTAGAAAAGATGTCAAAGAGTAATCTCACTTCATTGCTTATCTCAATTGACGGCAAAGTAAATGGAATTATTTCTGAAAGTGATGTTGTGCAATTGGCTCAAAAAGATATCGACCAAGATTTATATGTGAGAGATTTTATGCATTCGCCTATTATTCAGATGAATGCTCACGAAAGTATAGATACTATGATAACTATGATGAAGCAAAACCATATTAGAAGAATGGTTGCGTATAGTCATCAAGATAATTCATATCACACTTTATCCTCCAAAGATTTGGCAAATAACATCAAAGGAAATTATACTAAATTCTTAGAATCAAAACTTTATGATACAAGAGAGACTTTTAATGCACTTTCAGAGTATGTTCTAGAATTGATTGATATGAATAGCGAGCAGATTGTATTTTGGACGAATAGTGTGACAAAGAAAAATTTTAAAGTAGAGTTGGATGATGAGATTACGAAAATGATACCCAAAGATATTTGGGATAGTCTTTTAGAAACACTTATGAAAGATAAAGTACTCTATGAAACAATCCAAATTGATGATAAATATTATCAAATCAAAGGTCATTATGGAACGATGAGTGGAGAGAATATTATTAAATTATTTTTAAATGATATAACTGAAACAACTTTACTTGTTGAGAAACTCAAAAAAGAAAATGATTTGAAAGAAAAACTTCTTTTTAATCAGGCAAAAATGGTGCAAATGGGGGAGATGATAGGCAATATCGCACATCAATGGAGGCAACCATTATCTGTTATTACCACTTCTGCTTCTGGAATATTATTTAAACAAGAGTACGGAATTTTGCAAAACGAAGAGATTCCTAAATGGATGAATCAAATCTTAGATGGTGCAAATTATCTCTCTGAAACTATAGATATTTTTAGAAATTTTTTAAAAGAAAAAAAAGAATACAAAGAGGTAGTTTTACAAGAAAGAATACACAACACATTTAAGATAATAGAAGCATCGTTAAAAAATAATCAAATCAATCTCATAGAGATGATTGACTATGAAAATCCTATACAATCAATGGTTGTTGCAGGGGAATTAGAGCAAGTGATCATAAATATTATCAATAATGCAAAAGATGTTTTGATGGAAAATGCAGTGGAAGATGGTTGGATAAAAGTTGCACTTACGAAAGAAAATAATTATGCTATATTAACAATTGAAGACAATGGAGGCGGTATTTTGGATGAGATAATGCCTCATATATTTGATGAGTATTTCACTACAAAAGATAGTGATACTGGTACTGGACTTGGATTGTATATGAGTCGTAGAATTATAAGTGAAAGCTTAAATGGTACTTTAGCTGCACAAAATACTGAAAATGGAGCAAAATTTATTATAAATCTACCATTGATAAATGTCCCCAACTAATTAGTTTCTAGTACCTACTGCATATCAATCTTTAAATTTGCAAGTGGCTCTATTAGTCTTAATTTGCTATAATTTATCCTTGAGTCACTTACAAATTCAAAGATTTTGAGTATGAATAGTAGTAATTATTAGATTTTTACTTTAAAAATCACTTTTTGCTCCTTCGCAAATCGTTATTTTTAAAGTAAAAAGATGATGATTGAAATTGTTTATAATCATTTGTTTGAATTTGCAAGTGGCTCTTAAATAAAATCAAATACAATGTAGGCAATGTAAAATGAAAACAGAACTCTCAATCATCATCTTAGCAGCGGGTCAAGGGACTCGGATGAAATCAACTACCCCAAAAGTTTTACACAAAATCTCAGGCTACGAAATGCTTTATTACAGCATCAAGGAGGCTCAAAAATTAAGCGATGATATAAATGTAGTGCTTTATCATCAGGCTGATTTGGTGCAAAAAACTATGGAAAAATACTTTACAAATATCTCATATCATATTCAAGACCATCAAAACTTTCCAGGGACTGGTGGTGCAGTGATGGGGATAACTCCAAAGCACTCTAAAACTTTGGTACTTAATGGTGATATGCCACTTATTGAGGCTAGTGAACTTGTTAATTTGGTCGGTAAAGCGAAAATTACAATGTCTGTTTTGAACTTAAAAAGTGCGAATGGATATGGTAGGGTTGTAGTGGAAAATGGGGCGGTTAAGAAAATCGTTGAGCAAAAAGATTGTAGTGAGGAGGAGTTGAAAATAAATATCGCAAATGCTGGGATTTACTGTTTTGATAGTGAATTTTTGTTAGCAAATTTGGGGAAACTAAACAACAATAACAACCAAAAAGAATACTATATAACTGATCTAGTGGAGATGGCGATTGAGCAAAATCTTGAAGTTGTTCCTGTGGAAGTTAGTGAAGAAAATTTCAAAGGGGTTAATTCTAAAATAGATTTAGCAAATGCGGAAACAATACACCAAAATAGGATTAAAGAGAGATTTATGGCAAATGGTGTGATTATGAGGTTGCCTGAAACTATCTATATTGAAAATGGTGTTGAGATAGAGGGGGAGAGTGTCCTTGAAAATGGGGTAACACTCCTTGGAAATACAAAAATAATCAATAGCCATATTAAAACAAATAGTGTGGTTGAAAATAGTGTGGTTGAAAATAGTGATATTGGACCAATGGCACGAATACGACCAGATAGCCATCTTGTTGATACCCATATTGGCAACTTTGTAGAGGTAAAAAAAGGGAAACTTACTGGAGTAAAAGCTGGACATCTGAGCTATCTTGGAGATTGTGTAATTGATACTGGCTCAAATATCGGAGCTGGAACTATCACTTGCAACTACGATGGGAAGAAAAAATACCAAACAATTATCGGTAAAAATGTTTTTGTAGGAAGTGACACACAACTTGTAGCACCTCTCAATATCCCTGATGATGTGATGATAGCAGCTGGAACAACTGTGACAAAAGACCCACAAAGTGGCGACTTGGTACTTGGTCGAACGCCTCAAAAAAGTATTGGTAAGTTTTTTTATAAATTCTTCGGGATAAAATAAAATATGTCAAAATGCAATATTTCTTTAAAAAATTATTTTGCTTTGTTACAATTAGAAAAAAATAAAGAGATAAAATGACAAAGATAATGCAACAACAATTCAATCTTAATAATCCACTAAAGAACAAACCAAATACACTTAAAGCAATAGATCTTTTTGCAGGAATTGGTGGGATTAGGCTTGGCTTTTCTCAAGCTTTTAAGAAAGAGATTGAGTTTGTATTTAGTTCTGAAATTGATAAATATGCCAAAACTACTTATTATGCAAATTTTGGCGAGATGCCTCAAGGTGATATTACCAAAATAGACGAAAAGGAGATTCCATCTCATGATATTATTTTGGCTGGTTTCCCCTGCCAAGCATTTAGTATAGCTGGTAAAAGACTTGGGTTTGAAGATACAAGGGGGACATTATTTTTTGAAGTAGCAAGGATAATCAAACACCATAAACCAAAAGTTGTTTTTCTGGAAAATGTAAAGGGTTTTGTCAATCACGATAAAGGAAATACTTTTAAAGTTGTTAAAGAGACTTTGGAAGAGTTAGGATATAAAGTATTTACAAAAGTATTAAATGCGAAAGATTTTGGAGTGCCACAAAATAGAGAGAGAATTTATATTGTTGGATTTTTGGATGATGAGGTGGAGTTTGAGTTTCCACAAAACTTAGAATTGGAAACTAAAGTTACGGATATTTTGGAACAAAAAGTAGATAAAAAGTATTATTATAATGATAAACCTTTATTTGATAGAGTTAAAAATGATATTACAAATGAAAATTCTATTTATCAATGGCGAAGACAATATGTGCGGGAAAATAAAAGTGGTGTTTGTCCAACATTAACTGCAAATATGGGAACTGGTGGACATAATGTACCTATTGTCAAAGATAAGTATGGGATACGAAAACTAACACCTAGAGAATGTGCAAATTTCCAAGGATTTCCAGAAAATTTTATCTTGCCAAAAGGGTTAGTAGACTCTCAACTTTATAAACAATGTGGGAATAGTGTTGTTGTTAGTGTAATTAAACATATTGCTAAAGATATTAAAAAAGGAATAGTAAAAAATGACTGATATAGAACTACTCGAAGCTCTAAAGAATTATGATTATAAAAAGAATAAAGTTAAAACCATAGCAGAACAATGTGGATTAACAGAAGGTGAATTAAAAAAGTTTTATACAACTTATTTTTTTAGAGAGATTTCACAAAAAATAGATTTAGAAAATCTTACTCAACTAAATATAGACCATATTAATTCAAACCTAACTGACGATGAAAAAAAAGTTTTTAATTTTATAAAAAGTGATATGAAAAAAATTATTGAAAAAACTTTATCAATAGCTATGGCTAATGGATTTAGTACAAATATCAATCATATTGAAAGTGGTGTAATGACTGCTAATGCTGGAGATAGTGCGGAGTTTATTTTTGTAGCTCGTGCAATTTTAGCAGGATTTAATTGTAGTAGTGTAGATGTAAGAAGTAGTAGATATGATGCAATTATAGATTTTGAGAATGTATTGCTAAGAGTTCAAATTAAAGGAATTAGTACAGGAAATACTATAAGTTTTAAAGATAGAGATAGGGGTGGACAAGGAATTGACCATACACATGAAAGAAATATTGGAAAAAGAATAACAGCTCAAGATTGTGATATATATGTAGCAGTTGACAAGCAAGTAGACATTTGTTATATTATACCTATGAATTGGGCTGATACTTTAACTGATGAAGAATGTAAAAATATAAGGTTAAGTCAAATCGAGGATTATAAAGAAAATTGGAATGTTGTTAAAGAATTAAGTAGAAACAATCAAAGAGGTTTAAATTAATAATGTTTTCAAATAAGCACAATGATATTTTTAAAAATATTTATAATTTGAAACTAAGTGAAAAAGAAATAAAAAATATTTTCATTTTGTACTCTTTAAACAAAGATTTGCTATTAAAAGAATCACTTAGAAAAAAATATTTAAATAACCCAAAAAATAAAATCCAAAAAATAGATATTTTTAGCGATGTTATAAACTTGTTGCAAACAAATAAAGATATAGAGCTTTTTATATTATCATTGCAATTAATTTCTATTCAACCTCTATTGAAGGCACAGCAAAAATTACAAAATATCATAAGTAATAAAATACATACAATAAAATTAAATACATTTGAGAATATTGTTTGGTGGATTCTACATCATAAAAATATGCCGTTATTGTCTGACGATTCAGTAAAATATTTTCAATATTTATCTTCTAAAATATTAAAGATACAAGTAAAAGAGGTGAAATGCTATTAAAAAACAAAAATATCTTAGTTGGGGTTACTGGTTCGATTGCTATTTACAAATCACTTGAACTTATTCCTCTTTATATAAAAGCTGGGGCAAATGGTTAAAGTGATTATGACAGACGGGGCGAAATAAATGAATTTAAAACATATTCCAAGCCTTACCAATGATATAAAATATTTAATATCAGCATCACAAGAAAAAGCAATTCAGTCTATCAATTTTGAAAGAGTTTTGCTTTATTGGGGTATTGGAAAAAGGATTTTTGAAGAGACACAAGGAGGAGTTCAAAGAGCAGAATATGGAAAATCACTTATAAAAAATCTTTCAAATGAGTTAGAACCCATTTATGGAAGTGGATATTCTTACAGGCAACTGTATCTCTTTGTCCAATTTTATAAAACTTTTCCAAATACGAATACAGTGTGTTCGTCTTTGGAAAATAGTGAAACACGCATAAATGTAGCTAAAAAAACAATTGTGAATACAGTGTGTTCACAATTGAATTGGAGTCAGTATAAGCTTTTAATTCGTGTAGAAGATGATGATAAAAGAGAGTTCTACATCGCAGAATCTGTAAAAAACTTATGGAGTTTTAGAGAATTAGAGCGACAAATAAACACTTCACTTTACGAAAGGTTGCTTTTTAGCAATGATAAAAAATCTGTTTTAGAAGTGGCAAGAAATGAAAAATTACCAACAAATCCAAGCGAAATCATCAAAGACCCAATGGTGTTGGAATTTCTAGGATTAGGGGGAAAACATAGTTATTATGAAAAAGATTTAGAGGGTGCAATTATTTCAAATCTTCAGGAATTTTTAATAGAGCTTGGAAATGGCTTTTCATTTGTAAATCGTCAAAAGAGACTCCATATCGATGGAGATGATTTTTTTGTAGATTTAGTGTTTTATAATAGATTGCTACAATGTTTTGTGGTTTTTGAAATCAAAACTCATAAACTTACCCATCAAGATATTGGACAACTTCAAATGTATGTAAATTATTTTGATAGAGTTGAAAAGCAGGAATTTGAAAATCCAACTGTTGGAGTGCTTCTTTGTGCTGATAAAAATGACACTGTAGTAAAATATACATTGCCACAAAATAATCAAACAATACTTGCTAGTAAATACCAACTTTACTTGCCAAGCGAAGAGGAACTTAAAAAAGAACTCGTGAGAGAATTACAAGAGATGCAAACTAGCGAGGAAAACAAATAAATGTTACTAAAAAATAAAAATATACTCATAGGTGTTACTGGCTCAATTGCTATTTATAAGTCGCTAGAACTTATACGGCTTTATATCAAAGCTGGGGCGAATGTTAAAGTTATTATGAGTGAAAGTGCTAAAAGATTTATAGCACCACTTACATTTGAGACAATTTCTCAAAATAGTATTTTGGATGAAAACACTGAAAGTTGGGATAAAAACTCTATCAACAACCATATCGCTATTGGAAAATGGGCGGATATATTTGTCCTTGCACCTGCTACTGCAAATACGATAAATAAGCTAAGCAATGGGATAGCTGATAATCTTTTATTGCAAACAGCTTTAGCCTATCACGGAGCGAAACTACTTTGTCCTGCAGCTAATACTAATATGATAGAAAATCCTATCACAAAAGCTAGTTTAAAAATGCTCTCACTTTGTAATTTTAAAACAATCAGCCCAATCTCAAAAGAGTTAGCTTGTAGAGATATTGGAAATGGTGCGATGGCTGAGGTTGTTGATATTTTTGACGCAACGGTGCGAGAACTTTTAAGTGATAGTTATTGGGTGGATAGAAAAGTTGTAATGAACGGTGGAGCAACGATTGAAAAGATTGATGATGTTAGATTTATCTCAAATTTTTCAAGTGGGAAAATGGCTGGAAGTTTGGCAACGGCACTTTACTACAAAGGAGCTGATGTTTGTTTGGTGGGAAGTAGTGATTTTAAAGTTCCTAGCGAGGTGCATATTATCAAAACTGCAAGTAGTGAAGAGATGAATGGTTACCTTGTGGATTGTATCAGAGTAGCTAAAAAAGGGAAACTCTCAAATGCTACTTTAATGGATAACTCAAATGTTCAACTAATTCAAAAAAAACCATATTTCTTTGGAGTTGCAGCGGTTAGCGACTATGTTCCAACTTACCCACAAATTGGAAAGCTTAAAAAAGATGATATTGGGGAAAATTGGAGTTTAGAACTGGGAAGAAATATTGATATTTTGGCAAACTTACCAAAAGAGGATATTTATACTATTGGTTTCAAAGCTGAGATGGATAAGCAAAGCGGGAAACAAAATGCTTTAAATATGCTAAAAAATAAAAATCTTGATGGGGTTTGTTTGAATATTTTAGATCCTCATAACAGTTTTGGAAGTGATACCAATACAATTGAGTTTTTAAATTCAACAGATAGTTTTACTTTCAGTGGAGATAAACTCCTTATCTCACTTGAACTTTTAGAAAATCTTAAAAAGGCTTTTAGTGAATAATTTTCCACAACATATAGCTATCATTATGGATGGGAATGGCAGATGGGCAAAAAGTCGTGGACTTAGTAGAACTGCTGGGCATGAAGAGGGTGCTAAAACGGTTCGAGAAATCACAACCCATTGCTCTAAAATTGGGGTGAAATATCTTACTTTGTATGCTTTTAGTACAGAAAATTGGACAAGACCAAAGCTAGAAGTGGAGTTTTTGATGAAATTGCTCCAAAGATGGTTTACAAGTGAATTGCCAGTTTATTTATCCAATAATGTCAAGTTTAAAGCGATTGGAGACCTCAGTAAATTTTCTAAAAGTTTACAAAAAACTATTAAAGATGTTGAGGAAAAAACAGCTCATTGTACTGGGCTTACTCAAGTTTTAGCCCTTAACTATGGAAGTCGTGATGAACTTATACGAGCTTTTAAAAAAATGAGCGAAAACAATTTAGAGATAACCGAAGAAAATATTGATGCATCTCTTGATACAGCGAAATTTGGGGATGTTGATTTGCTTATTCGTACAAGTGGAGAGGTAAGATTGTCAAATTTTTTATTGTGGCAATGTGCTTATAGTGAGATGTTTTTTACAAATACCTTGTGGCCTGATTTTGCCCCAAAAGAGCTAGATGAGATAATAGAACAATTTTTAAAAAGAGAGAGAAGATTTGGTGGTATTTAGTATTTTTATCTTTATATTTGGCGCTATGATAGGGAGTTTTTTAAATATGCTTATCTATCGGTTGCCACTTGAAATATCCCTTATCAATCCAAAAAGGTCAATTTGCCCAAATTGTGGTGGAGTAGTACGGTGGTATCACAATATCCCAATCCTCTCGTATCTCTTTTTAAAAGGGAAATGTGCAACTTGCAAAGAAACTATCTCTATCACATACTTTTTTGTTGAGGTAATATCAGGATTCCTCTTTGTGACACTTTTTTTAAAATTTGGATTATCAAGCTTATTTGCAATCTATACACTTCTTTTTTCACTTCTTTTACTCCTTAGTTTTATAGATTTGAAACACAAAGCAGTTCCTGATTATTTGCTCCTTCTTTCCCTTGCGGTAGCTTTATTTTTGCCAAATTTTTCTTTTACAGATGCCCTTTTATTTGCTGGTGGATTTGTGATGTTGGATTTTGTTGTCACTTTTTATATCCAAAATATCAAAGCAAAAATTACCAAAAATGAGGAGCTTCGTACTCAAAAAGCACTAGGCGATGGGGATATCCCAATCGTAGCTATTATTGGAGGAGTACTTGGGGTGCAACTTGGGTTGTTTGCAATTATTTTTGCTTCTGTTTTTGCCCTTTTCCCAGCACTTTATGGACAAATCAAACACAAAGAGATAGAAACTCCCTTTATCCCATATCTCTCTTTGGGACTATTTTTGGTAGTATTATTGGGTAAGACAATCTGTATGATACGTATAAGTTAAAAAAAGGGGAGCAATGAGACTACTAAATAAATATATAAATGGGACGATTTCAGATACATTTTTTCCAATATTTTTATCCCTTTTTACTATCACTTCAGTTGTTTATTTAGTCAAAATCGCCTCTCTTACTTCGGTGATAACTATCAATTTTGGAGAGCTTAGTTATCTTTACGCACTCAGTATGTCTAGGATTTTGTACTACACTTTACCGATAACTTTTTTTATCGCTATGATTATAAATCTTTCAAAACTTTCAGGCGAGTATGAACTTATAGTTATTTCAAGTTTTGGGCTTTCTCCTTTGAAGATTTTGAGAATAATTTTACCTATTTGTTTTTTGATGAGTGCCGCACTTTTTGTTATCTCTTTTATTATTATCCCACAAACTGATTATTTGCAAGCAAAATTTTTAAATCAAAAGCAACAAGAGGCAGAATTCAACATCAAACCTAGTGAATATGGTCAAGTCTTTGGACGGTGGTA
Source organism: Helicobacter pylori PMSS1 (assembly GCA_945883785.1). Taxonomy (GTDB): domain Bacteria; phylum Campylobacterota; class Campylobacteria; order Campylobacterales; family Arcobacteraceae; genus CAIJNA01. Next base: position 4,609 of record CAMCYD010000005.1, on the reverse strand, counting down.
TATTTATGTTGAAGGTAAAGTCGGAAATACTTATAAAGATATCACACTCTTTTTGCCAGATAATGATAAAGATACCTTTGTGACGGCAGAAACGGCTAATATTAAAAATGAACAAGATACCTTAAAGTTGATTCTTGATAATGGAACAGCTATGAATATTTTTGATAAAGAGATGCAACAAGTTGATTTTGAAAAGATGATTCTTGGATACCAACTCAGTGAAGCTAAAAAAATAACTTCTATTGACGATTTAATTCACTATTGGACAAATATTGATGCAACTTCTTCCAAAATGAGGAATTTTATACAGAACTTTTTTATTTCACTTTTCCCACTTATGTCCGTGTTATTTTATATTGCTTTAGGATTTTATAATCCACGATATGAGAAAAATAGAAACACAATTTATGCAATTGTTTTGACCACTATTTATATGATAGCTATGCAAAAGGTCGCTGAGATGAGGGATATAAATATGATTTATATTTTCTTTGGTATTTGGCTAGCTACTTCATTTATCATGTATCGAATCAGAATAAAACCTTATTATTAAGTAATGTCACGATGAATATAAAACTTACTCTTGCTTATGATGGAAGCAAATTTAATGGTTCTGCTATACAACCAAAAACAAAAACTGTTCAAGGAGAACTTACAAAAGCACTCAAATTTTTAGGTATTGAGGGGAAAACTGTTTTTAGTGGACGAACGGATAAAGAGGTTCATAGTACAAATCAAGTAGTTTCATTTCAAATTCCACCTTTCTGGGAAGATAGAGAAAAACTCAAGATGACACTTCAAAGACTTCTTGGGGATTTTATTTTAATCAAAAAACTTGAAGCTATTGAGGATGAATTTCATGCAAGATTTAGCGCAAAAAAAAGAGAATATCGCTATATAGTATCTTTGCAAAAGACAAATCCTTTTAATCATAACTATTTGTATCATCATAAAAATATCAATCTAGAACTATTGCAAGAAGCTTCAAAAATACTTGTTGGTCAATATGACTTTGCTTATTTTAGTAAAATGGGGAGCGAACCAAAAAGTACAATTCGAGAGATTTATGCTGTAAAAATCTATAAATATAAAAGTTTTATTGTTTGTAAGTTTTGTGCAAATAGTTATCTGAGAAGTCAAATTCGTCTTATGGTTGGATTTTTACTTAAAATTTCTGATGGAATTTTAAATGGAGAAGATTTGAAAAAACAATTACTATGTGAGGCTCGTATTTCAAAAACTTTAGCACCAGCAAATGGACTTTACCTGACAAGAATACGATATTAAAGTAGTGAGCCACTTACAAATTCAAACAAAAAAGGCTAGAGATTTCTCTCTAGCCTTTGAAAATACAATCTTCTTAAGGATTATCTTGCAGAATATGCAGGACCCGTTAATTGTTTTGTATTTACGACATATGGGATAAGTGCCATATGTCTAGCTCTTTTTATAGCTAATTCTACAAGTTCTTGATGTCTTTTTGAAGTACCTGTAAGTCTTCGTGGCATTATTTTACCTCTTTCACTTAAAGAGATTTTTAAGAGCTCCATATTTTTATAGTCAATAGTGTCTATTTTCATAGCACTGTATTTACAGAATTTTTTTGAGAATTTTCTTTTTTCAGCCATGTTACAATCCTTTTCTAAAATGGAATTTCGTCATCATCGATGTCGATGTTTATTTCTGGTACTTGATAAGCAGGCTCTCTTGTACCACCTTGTTGTGCATTGTTGTTATAAGAAGGTTTATTATATTGTTCAACTTGTTTTGGTTGATATTCTGTATTTGACGAGGTTCCACTATCGTTTTTAGAATCTAAAAATTTAAATTCTTCAACTCTAAGTGAATGTCTATTTCTACTTGACCCATCTTGCGCTGTCCAGCTTTCTAAAACTAAACGACCCTCAAGCATCACTTTTGAACCTTTTTTAACATATTGGTTTAAAACTTCAGCAGCTTTTCCAAATACATTAAAATCAAGAAAACAAACTTCCTCTTTTTGGCTTCCATCTTGAGCTTTATATTTATGTGAAGTTGCAATCGCACCTTTTGCAATAGCTGCTCCACTTGGAATATATTTGAGTTCAATGTCTCTTGTTAGATTGCCAATTAAAATCACTTTGTTATACATAATAGTTCCTTCTTGTAAATTTCAACTACTTATTTTTGCTCTTTTTTAGCAGCATCAGTACTCATTTTAGTCCATTCTGCTACATCTTTTTTGCCATCAAATTTAATAAACATAAATTTTAGAATACTTTCATTTACTCTAAAATTTCTTTCAAGCTCAATGATTGACTCAGATGGAGCTTCAAAGTAGATTACATAGTAATAGCCTCTTTTTTGTTTTTCAATTTCATAAGCCAATTCTCTGTTTCCCATATTTTCAACAGAAGTGATTGTCCCACCATTTTTTTCAATGTTCGCTTTTACAGTGTCGATTTGAGATTGAATCTCTTCAGCTGTAAGAGTTGTTTTAACTATAAACATAGTTTCATAATGTCTAATTCTAGCCATCAATTTCTCCTTTTGGATTTAGCCAAGCTTGCAAAGTGTAAATAAATTTACATATAAAAAGCTCAGCAAGGTTTTTTGGAGGCGGATTTTATCAAAAATAATCTAATATAAAGCTTAGAATTAAATTATTTTAGAAAAATTCTTAACTTTGATTGAAGATGTGTATTTAAGTTGATAACTTTCGTATTTTTGAGTTCAAGTTCAACTTCTTGTAAAAAATTGAGCATATAAAGAAAATCATCTTTTTGAAATTTTTTCGCAACTTCTGCTTGTCTATTTGCAATCTTTTGTGGTAAAGGATAACCCCAAATATCCATAATATTAAGATTTCCATAGAGTTTTAAATAACTATTTATCATAAAAAGTGTTTGGACAAATGCTGTAATTCTTGAGACCAAAGCAACTTCATTCATCCCTTCTTCTAGCAAATCATAGATATCTTTATTGACATTTCTTCCTAAAACAAGTTTTTCCAAAAAGTCATCCATATTTACGGTTCCTAGACCAAAACATTGTAAACTAATCGTTTTAGAGCTTATTTCAGTATCTAAAATTGAAAGTTTTGATATATCAGCCATAGACAGCGAAAGATCTTTTTGATGCATTGTGTATAAAAATTCCAAATCATTTGTGTGTATTTTCAAACCCAATTCATCCGCTCTTTCACTCAGCAAATTCTTAGCTTCATAGTCTTCGAGGGGATAAAATCGTACCGATACAGAATTTGTTTTTTTTGTAAAACTAGCTTCCATACTTTTAAAGTCAGCCTCCCCGAAACAACAAAGTATCAATTTACTATCACTATTTGAATTACAAGTTTCTATGAGTTTATCTAATTCTTTTTTAGGAATTTTTTTATTTATTTTACAAAGTAGGATATTTGTTGAACTAAAAAGTGAGCTTTGTGAAAGTATATTTGAAGCTGCTGTTGCATCAAACTCTTCAAAATACAATTTGTTGATATCTTCGCCATTTGCTAATATTTTAGCTACCTTATCTCCATAATTTTCAATAAGAAAATTTTCAGCTCCGTAAAATAAATAGGCACTGTAAAAAAGACCTTTTTTAAACTCTTTATCAAATTCATTTTTATACATATCTTTACCTATTCTTATCTGTTTTGAAGACTTTTTGCAATCAACTTTATGGTTGATTTCACAGTTAATTGTTTCATTTTAGCATCTTTCCGTATATCTTTTTAGAGATCAAATCTACTTCTGTCAAGGAAACAGTTATTTTATTGTAAAGCTTCTCTTCTTTATGATTGAGAATTTCAAATTTGAGTCCAGCGATAGGTTCAACTAATTCGCCATACACTACATCTCCTACGGCAGAGATGATTGCTTTAAAAGGTTTTTGCAAATTTTCAAGAGCCCATCGTGCATATTTTCGTCCCTCTAAATCCCAAACCATCTTAGCTATTTCTCTTTCGGTGTTACTAATTTGTTCACAAATAGTATCGATATCTTTAGGTATTTTGTGACCTTTTAACATTCTATGCAAGGACAAATCAGCATATCTTCTAATTGGAGAAGTAAAATGACTATAATGGGAAAAACCTAGTCCAAAGTGATCGCCGATATGGCTACTATATTTTGCTTGTTGTTGAGCTTTTATAATAAGTTGGTCAACCTCTTTTTCTAAAAAAAATCTTGAAGCTTCTTTTTGGATACTTAAAATTGTGGAATGTGTATCTTTTTTCTTTTTGACATGCAACCCAATCCCAATCAAATCCTCAATGAGTTTATCTAGTTTTTTCATATCAGGCTCTTCATGAATCCTAAAAATACCAAATTTTCCTATTTTTTTTGCACTTTCTTGATTTGCCAAAAGCATACATTCTTCTACGAGTTGATGAGATAAAGTGCTATGATTTACCTCTACATTCACAAGTTTTTCATTTTTATCCAAGATAAGTTTACATTCCTCATTTCGAAAGTTATATCCATTTTGAAGCCTTTTTTCTCTTAACTTTTGAGTCAAAGCAAGAAGCTCTTTTAAATCTTTTGAAAGCTCTTTTTTTGCTATTTTTTCATCAATAACTTCATAGCTAAAGTTATTTTTTGACTCAATAACAGCTTCAAAAAATTCA
>CAMCYD010000004.1 GCA_945883785.1 Helicobacter pylori PMSS1 | reverse complement strand
TCAAAGATTTTGAGTATGAATAGTAGCAATTATTAGATTTTCACTTTAAAAATCACTTTTTGCTCCATGCAAATGGTTATTTTTAAAGGGGAAAGATGATGATTGAAACTGTTTATAATCATTTGTTTGAATTTGCAAGTGGCTCTTTATTATAAAAATAGTTTGTAGCTTCTACAAAACCATCGACACTTCCGCAGTCAAATCTTTGTCCAGTAAATTTATAAGCCAAAACTTTTCCATCAAGTGCGAGTTTCAGCAGAGCATCTGTTATCTGAATCTCTCCACCTTTCCCTGGTTTAGTCTCCCTAAGAACATCAAAAATCTCTGGGACTAAAATATATCTTCCGATGATAGCTAGATTTGATGGAGCATCTTTTGGTTCTGGTTTTTCTACCATATCGGTCACTTTATAGAGATTTTCTTCTATAAGCTCCCCTGCTATTATTCCGTATTTATTTGTTTCTTTTTTGTCTATCTCTTCGATAGCAACTATACAACAATCAGGAAATCTTTTGTGAATATGAGCCATTTGTCGTAAAATCGTTTCCCCTTCATTGTTGTCACAAAGGTCATCGGCAAGGATAACAGCAAAACTCTCTTCATGCCCGATAAGAGTTTCCCCTGTAAGTATCGCATGCCCTAGACCTTTCATCTCAATTTGTCGCGTGTAACTAAAAGTGCAGTTGTCGATGATAGCTCTGATTTCTCTTAAAAAATGTTCTTTTGAAGTTCCTTGGATTTGGTGTTCGAGTTCGTAGCTGATATCAAAGTGGTCTTCTATAGCTCTTTTTCCTCTCCCTGTCACTATCGCCATAGTGTCACAACCTGCACTTAAAGCCTCTTCTACACCATATTGGAGGAGTGGTTTTGTAAGAATTGGAAGCATCTCTTTTGGGATAGCTTTTGTAGCTGGGAGAAATCTTGTACCATACCCTGCAGCTGGGAATAAACATTTTTTTATCATAGTTTTTGCCTTATTTTTTAATGAGAGGATTTTATACTATTGTTGGTTTAGTGTTTATTAAAAATATTTGAGTATAGTTTGTTATGACTTATGAACAATGGATAAAACAACACAAAGAGAAACACAAGAGGATAATGGAGAAACTTACACATCTTAGCGATGTTGAGGTGATGGAGTATTTTGATTTTGAAAATATGCGAAAAGTTGAACCAGATTTTTGCCTTTTGTATGCTGAAAATAAAAAATGTCACGAGATGGAACAGCTGAATTGTTATTTTTGTGCTTGTCCCCTTTTTCGCCTTGGAAATACAAAAAGTTTTTGTAAAATAGAGAGTAGATTTGGTGGGAAAAGTGAAGCACCTGATGGATTTGTCCATCAAGATTGTACAAGATGCAAAATACCCCATAAAGTGAGCTATATTAGAGCAAATTTTGATAGAGACTGGGAAAATGCTATGAGAGAAGTGATAATTTGGAGGAGAGATAAATGTTAGCAAATATATTTTTTGGGAGTGAGCAAGATGGGGATAGGGATTTTATAAATATTGTCAATCCATACTCACAAGAGATAGTTTCAAGATATCCAAAATGTACTGTACAAGATACTCTTAAAGCTTTGGAGATAGCAAAAAAAGCTTCAAAATATACAAAAGCTTCATTGTTGTCTCAAAGGATAGCTTGGCTTGAAGATGTTGCAAAGAAATTGGAGATAGAAAAAGAGGATATCGCTCGAACTATCACAGATGAGGTGGGAAAACCTATCACATTTGCGAGAATTGAGGTGGAACGAGCGATTGAGACGATAAAACTTTCAGTCTATGCGATGGTAAATCTTGAAGGGCATACGATGAACACCGATGCGATGGGAAGTGGAAAAAAGACTATGGCATATTATTTCAGGGAGCCTGTTGGGGTTGTCGCTTGTATCACCCCTTTTAATTTTCCGCTCAATCTTGTTGCGCATAAAATCGCACCTGCTTTGGTTGCTGGAAATGCAGTTGTACTCAAACCAACTCCAGAAGCTCCACTTACCGCTTACAAATTTGTGAAGCTTTTTGTCGAAAGCCCATTTGCTATTCGTGATGCGATTAGTTTAGTGTATGGAGATGTGGAGGTTGGAAGTACGATGGTGGCAAGTGATATTCCACGAGTGCTTAGTTTTACTGGAAGTGTCCCCGTAGGCAATATTATCACAAAAAATGCTGGGATAAAAAAAGTTTCTTTAGAGCTTGGGGGAAATGCTGGAACATATATCGATAAAACGGCGGATATTGGCTTAGCGGCTGTGCGATGTGCGTATGGTGCATTTGTCAATAGTGGGCAAGTGTGTATTAGTTTGCAAAGAATTTATGTCGATGGTGAGGTGTATGATAAGTTTGCAGAGGCTTTAAAAGAGGAAACTTTGAAACTGAAAATCGGAGATCCTTATCTTGATGATACTTTTGCAGGACCACTTATCAATGAAGAATCATTAAAACGAGCAGTTTCATGGGTCAAAAGTGCGGTCAAAGAGGGGGCGAAGGTACTTTGTGGGAATATTCATGAGGGGCTTAACTTTTATCCAACGGTGATGGTTGATGTGACTGATGAGATGAAAATCATCTGTGAAGAGGTTTTTGCTCCGATTGTAAGTATTGTGCGAGTTAGCGGATATGATGAAGCGATAGAGAAGATGAACAATAGTCCGTATGGATTGCAGTTTAGTATCTTTACAAATAATTTAGGACAAACAAAAAGATTTATCAGTGAGGCTGATTGTGGAGGAGTTGTTGTAAATGATATCCCAACTTTGAGGTTTGATATCCAGCCATATGGTGGGACGAAGATGAGTGGAATAGGGAAAGAGGGACCGAGATTTGCGATAGAGGAATTTACAGAGATAAAGTCTGTTGTTATCTGCTAAACAATTTTATTTTACGGCAGTATAACGATTTCCAACGATTGGAACAATAACATATCCACTTTGAGCGATAAATTTCATAGGGATAGATTCTCTACTTTTGGAATCTTTCCCTTTAAAAACAACAAAATGAAGATGTGGTCCATTTGTAAATCCTGTATTTCCACTATATCCCAAAAAATCACCTCTGTTTACCTTTTGCCCAACCGTAACCGCCACTCCATTAAGTTTAAGATGGACATATTTCCCATAAGTTCCGTCGTCATGTTTGATTGTGATATGGTTTGCTTCTTCTGCAAAACCACGATTTGGTCCACTTCTATACCCATCACTTTTTGTCATTACCACTTTACCTCCTCTGCAAGCATAAATTTTAGTTCCGATATCCATCCCAAAATCAATAGCATAAAGAGAATCTCCACTGTGACTAAAACTCCCATGAAAACCCTGTGTAACTGGATGTGTTTCACCTATTTCATAAGGTAATCTATAAAAATAATTGTTATTGTGTATTGAATTTTTATTCCCCATAGTCCATGAGTAGCTATTTGTAAGCTTATATTCTTTCCCAACTATCATAAATTTTGCAAGCAAACCTGTGTTATTTGCTTCAAGACTTTGCTCTATTGGGAGCTCTTGTATAGGATACAATGCATCATAAGTTGCTATATATTTATATGTAATATCAAATGGATTATTATTTATGATATAAACAAAAAGTTCATCATTTTCTACTTCACCATAAGTCTGCACACCATCTTTGGCAAATAAAAAAATGATAGAAAAGAAAAGAAATAAAAACTTTAGCAATATTAACTCCACGGGATTAATTTATCATTAGTTATAATAGCGACCAAAACTGAAATAAAAATTCAAAAAAAGGCAACTTTATGAAAAGAATTCTCCTCTTTGTGACAATACTTTTTTACTCATTTTTAAATGCTGATTATCTTGATATAACATTGGAAAATAAGTCAAATTATCATTTTGAAGATTACTTGTTTAATGATATTAATGTAACTCGTGACATTAATACCACAAAAACTGGAAAATTAGAGAAAATATTAAGTTACAATGAATTGCATATAGGTGGAAATTTTAATAATATTGTGGGCTTCAATTATTACAAAAACAACTTAAGCTCTCCCGATAGTTTTGACAGTAAAGAGGTTTATTTTGGTTCGAGCAAAACAAAATTTTTAAGCTTTCAACAAGATAAAACAACTATTCACTATAACACAAGAGTTCACAATAGAGAAACTAGCAAATATACAATTTATGATATTTTGACTATAGAAAAAAACAAAATCACCTCAACGGATCAAGAAAACTTCTACCAAAATTATACTGCACAAACTGGTTTATTTGGTCCGGTAACTGTATATAGAAGTATGGATTATGAAAAAATTACGCTTACGAGCGAAAATCTTTATAATCATGTAAAGGAGAATGCATTAGATGGGGAAAACTATTTCTATTGGGTATCAGTTTCTCAAAATTTTAATTCTATGTTTAGACTATATGGTGTAGCAATAGCATCTTACGAGCAACATGATTATAGCGATGGTGAGGCAAACTATAACACCACCGATGGGAACGGAACAATAGTTAGTATTAATGTTTTTAATACAAGTAGAGGAGATGCAAAAATTGCTGATTATCTTGCAACTGATGGGAAATTTAAAGGATTTGGGTATGGATACAAATTGACTGCTGAAGCTTATTGGAAAGATTTTTCATTTTTTGTGACAAGCTACTATAAGAAAACCAATCTTAAAAACTATCATACAGCCGTTAGAGATGCTCTACCTGATACAGATCCAGTTGCGAACATAATATCCAACGATAAGCTCCTATTCCTACAAAAATACACCTCGTTTGGTTTTCGATACAGATTTTAGAAAAAGTACTTCGCATTTTTCTAGCAAAAATAAGGTCAAAAACTTATTTTGCTATGCTTTTTGAAATTACCTCTTTTGCTGGTTTTGCCATCTTTTTGAAACTTGTGTATGAAAAATCGATTTTATCCCAATAGTCCCCATAGGTTTTTGCCAAATATGGTTTATTTAAAATAAGTATTTTTGTAAAATTTTCTACAATTGGATTGTATTTTTCATCCGTTAAATTGGTAATAAGTACTCTAGGAACAGCAAAAGCATGGATATCTTCACTAAGCCATGGATAGTCTTTTTTTGAAATAACGCTATGCGTATACATATCTTCCATAATAAAATTTGTAGGAAAATCTATAAGTTTAAATCCTTTCATATCAGCAAAATCCCCTGCAGGTGCTTCAATAACAGAGATAACAATATCTACTGTCCCATCTTTGAGTCTTTCAAATCTATTTTCTTTTTTTGCATTTACATAGGTAAAATTAAAATTGTATGCTTTTGCTATGTACTTTGCAGTGACGCAACTTCCTCCATTTTCATCTCCACACCAAACTTTAAAAGCTTTTCTTTTATCATAATCGTACTCAGTATTTTCAAGAGTTATAAGATGAATTTGTTCCACACCAAGCGATATTACAGCAGGTATTTTGTCTAGAATACTCACGTTATTCTCTGTATATTGCAAATAATTGTAATACGAAATAACATCTTTTTGCACAATAGCAAAAAAAGTATTTTGATTTTCTATAAAATTTCCATTAAGAATAGACATATTTTCAAAACTTCCGCCTGTCACAATTGGCTGGAGATTGATTTTATAATTTTTAAGCAAGGCACTTATGTTGTTTCCTATTTTATAGTAATTTCCAGTTTTAGATGCGGTAGCTAGTGTGCCAAATTCTGTACCATTTGCAAAGCTCATCCACAACAATAACATCCCAAAAACAATCTTTTTCATCACTTTTCTCCAATCTAATTTTATGGATTATTCTATCATAAATAATAAATCTTTTGATATAATCTCCCCTATGATACCTATAAACCAAGACGATTTAATTGCACTCAATGAAGCCTATCACTCTCCAAATTCTTCTATTCATTTTATATTTGGAAGAACCAAAAGTGGTAAAAGTGCCTTTTTAAGAGATTTTGTAGTGAAAAAAAACTATATCTTCTTTTCCTCATTTAGTGGTATAGAGACTATTCTTTTCCCTCATTTTGTAGACACGATAAATAAAAAATTCAAAATTCAAAATTCAAGCACTTACTACGATAAATTTGAAAAAATTTTAACTTTATTGGATGAGCAAAATATTGATGAAAAAATTGCTGTAATTTTTGATAGTTTTGAAGAACTTCAAAAAATAGACAAAAATGCATTTCATATCTTACTTAAATTTTGGGAAAAAACTTTTGTAAATAAATCCATAATACTCATAATTTCTTCGTCAATTATCCCTGATAATCTACTCTATAAAAAGGTAGCCAAGATTTCAAATTCAACTATCTTTATGGAAAATTTTTCTTTTGAATATATCAAAAATAGAGCCAGTTTAACCCTTACCGATAAAATGTATATTTACTCTATTTTTGGGGCTTCAAGTTATATCTTATCATTTTACAATACCAAAAATGATTTTATAAAAAACATCTACCAACTTACCCTTAATCCAAGCAGTCCATTTTTTGATTATGGTTTTTCTTATCTCAAAAAAGATTTAGGAGAGATTGGAACATATGCATCTATTTTATATGCCATATCACTTGGAAATAATAAACTAGGTGATATTGCAAATTCTCTCAAACTCAAATCGACTTACCTTTCGAGATATATTGAAAAACTTCAAGAGATGATGATTATACGAAAAGAGCTCCCCCTTTCAAAAGACCAAATCTTTTCAAAATATGGAAGATATCATATAAATGACAATTTCTTAAAATATTGGTTTTGCTATATTTATCCAAATATTGGAAATCTTGAACTCAAAAAACATCTGCCAATCATAAAGGAGCTTGATGACACTATCATTAAAAATATTCTAACCCCTGCATATTGTGGATTTATAAAAGATTTAATACATAAAAATCCAGAAAGATATCTCCCCTTCACACCAAATAAAATTGGTTCATGGTGGGATAATTATGGAAATAATATTGATTTGATCGCGTATGACAATAAGCAAATAGTTTTTATTATGATAGTCTGGGAAGCAAAAGAAGTTGCCCAAATGAACTTAAATAGACTCATCGAGATGGCAAACCATTTTAAAACAACGCTCAAAAAGAACTACATCATCGTTTCTAAAAACACTTATCTTGAAAATTTAGGGGTAAAATAACCAATGGACAAGATGACGCACGCAAAATTTAATTTCAATAATTTTTTATTGGCTATCAGCAGTGGAATTGACAATGCGATAGAAAAAAATAAACATAACATCCCATACAGTTCACTAAGAGTTGCCTATATTGCTTTGAAAATTGCCTCTTTTAATGACTTTTCAAAACAAGATTTGAGTGATATCACATCGTATATAATCCTTTCAAAACACCATCTTGATACTAGAATCTTGAAGCAATTTCCTTTTATAAATTTTGCTATTTTTGAGAATGACACTTTGCACAATATTCTCCATTTATGCGATGCCGTTGAAAACCATCTTGAGATGAAAAATAATTTTGTGGTCAATAAATCTGAAATTATTTCTCTTGCAGAATCCCTATTATTGGATGAAGTGATACAAGAAAATTTTCTTTATTTGGCTGAAAATGAAAGTTTTTGGCTAGATCTCGCATCTTTGCAAAGATTGCCTTTTTTTATACTTGATATGCTTGAAGATACAACTCTTGAGCTTGAGTATGATAAATTGCTTTTGATAGGAAAAACAATAGAGCAAATAATCTACAAATATGCAAATAGAACTTCAAAACATTCTATAAATGAGCTTTTGTCTGTGATGGCTAAACTATATAATTTTGATAATAAAGATACTTCACGATTTATTTTAAGTGGTTATTTGCATCGTATTGGATTGCTCAAAATTCCAAAAGAGATAATAACTAAAAGAGATTCTTTAACTCCCTTGGAATATGACACAATCAAATCTGTCCCTTATTATTCAAAAGAAATTTTGTCTATGATTTTTGGTTTTGACGATATTGCAAAATTGGTTGCAACTTATTATGAAAAGCTTGATGGAAGTGGTTATCCTTACCATATTGAAGGAAATGAACTCTCTTTGAAAGAGAGAGTTTGTGCGGTACTTTGTATCTATCAAGCTATGAGTGAAATGCGACCTTATAGAGAAACTTTGAGCCAAAATGAGATTTTTAAAATTTTAGAAGAAGATGGAAAAGGTCGAAGATTGGATATCTCAGTGATAAAAGATTTAAAAACTATCATAGATATGTAGCCCTAAGAGACCACTGCACAATAGAAGATTTTGTTCAAGTTCAAGGCTGCGAAAAAATTGGACAAAAGCATCGTTGTACAGTGGTCTCCCTACTGACAATTTTTACAGACACCACTGAGTACAACATCAGAATAATTTATTTTAAAGTGATGCACTTGTGATATTTCGCCAAAAATACTATTTGTATCAATAATCATATCTTCGATTTTTCCGCAAATTTCACATTTCAAATGAGCGTGTCCCTCTTTGACTACCTCATAAACTGATTTTGCATTTGGTAGCTTTACTTCCGCCAAAAGCTTAGCTTCTGTCATAGAATTAATATTTTTATAAATAGTTGCTAAGGATATAGAACCAAATTGCTCTTTAATCTCACTATATAAAGTGTCAATATTTATATGCCCGTGCTTGCTTATAATATGTAAAATTGCTAGCCTTTGAGGTGTAACTTTCAAATTGTTTTGTCTTAATATTTCTGTAAATGTATTCATATCGGAATTATTCCATAAATATTTTTTTTTGTACTTTTTTATGTAATAACTATTCTCATATAAAAAAAATATTTTATACAATTGTAAGAATTATTAGCATAATATTTATAGTGGAAAAAAATTATCCATTAATAAAATATAAGGAAAATGAAAAATGAAAAAATATCAAACATATAAATGTAACAAGTGCGGAAATGAAGTAGAAGTGCAAATCGTTGGTGGGGGAACTTTAATTTGTTGTGGAGAACATATGGAATGTACTACTACAAATTTAACAGCAGTTAATTTAATGAAAGCATTTGCAGGTGAATCTCAAGCGAGAAATAAATATGAGTTTTTTGCTGAAATTGCTTTTGAAGAGGGGTATCATAGAATTGCCAAATTTTTACAAGAAGCAGCTGAAAATGAAAAATATCATGCTTATGCACAGTACAAAGCCTACAATAAACTTCTACACGATTTTGAATTTGATAGTACAGCTAAAAATCTTGTATATGCCGCTGATGGTGAAAAATATGAACATGAGATAATGTACCCAGAATTTGAAGAGGTGGCAAAAGAAGAAGGTCTTAAAGAGATAGCAAGAATGTTTAAAGCTATTGGGAAAGTAGAAGTTGAGCACGAAAAAGAGTATAGAGAACTTTTGGAAGCTTTAGAAGCTGAAGGATTTTTTAGCAGCGATAAAGAGGAAGAATGGGTTTGTGAAGTATGTGGACATATTCATAGAGGGAAGAAACCACCTACAGCTTGTCCTCTATGCAAAGTGGACAAAGAGTTTTTCAAAAAAAGAAATAAAGATGTAACTGTTGGATAAGTAAAGTTCATAAATCTTAACTTAAAGGAAAAAGTTTATTATTTGAAAATTTATAAAATTAAATTTTGTTTGATACACTTCTCGAAATTTAAAAAGGAAAAAAGGAAAGAAAAAATGTTAGTAACAAAAAAAGCTCCAGATTTCACAGCAACGGCTGTATTGGCAGATGGTTCAATAGTAGATGGATTTAATTTAATGAGTAATTTAGGACCAAAAGGTGTGGTATTATTTTTTTACCCACTGGACTTTACTTTTGTTTGCCCATCTGAGATTATTGCATTTTCACACAGAATTGAAGACTTTACTTCAAGAGGAGTAAATGTTATTGGTGTGTCAGTTGATAGTCAATTCTCACACTTTGCTTGGAGAGAAACACCAGTAAATCAGGGCGGAATTGGAAGAGTAAAATATCCACTTGTGGCAGACTTAAATAAACAAATTTCAAGAGATTATGATGTCCTTTTTGGCGAATCAGTAGCACTTAGAGGGAGCTTTCTTATCGATGCTGACGGAACCGTAAGACATTCAGTTATCAATGATTTGCCACTTGGAAGAAATATTGATGAGATGATAAGAATGGTTGACACTATGTTATTTACAAATGAACATGGTGAAGTTTGTCCAGCTGGTTGGGTAAAAGGTGATGAGGGTATGAAAGCTTCAACTGAAGGTGTTGCTGAATATTTGGCGAAAAATAGCGAAAAATTATAATATTTATTTCAATTTAACTCGTTTTTCAGAGGTGGTTGGATTTTCCAGCTACCTTTTTTTTATTTTATGTACAAAAACAAATAAGCTTAAAAACAAATAAAGCTTTTTTTGGCTAAAATCCGCGAAAATTAGCAAAAAATCTTATGCTAAAATCCAAAATAGAAGAGAAAAACAATGAGAGACATTAGAAATATTGCAGTTATTGCACACGTTGACCACGGTAAAACTACACTTGTAGATGAGTTATTAAAACAATCAGGAACTTTTGATGAGAGAACTGAAGCAGGTGAAAGAATGATGGATAGCAATGCTATCGAAAAAGAAAGAGGGATTACAATCCTTTCTAAAAATACAGCTATTGATTATGAGGGTGTAAGAATTAACATCATCGATACTCCAGGGCACGCCGACTTTGGTGGAGAAGTTGAGAGGGTTCTTAAGATGGTTGACTCTGTTTTATTGCTTGTTGATGCTCAAGAGGGTGTTATGCCTCAAACAAAATTTGTTGTTAAAAAAGCACTTGAACTTGGGCATCGTCCAATTGTTGTTGTAAATAAAATCGACAAACCAGCAGCTGAACCTGATAGAGTTGTAGATGAAGTATTTGACCTTTTTGCTCAAATGGGTGCAACTGAAGAGCAACTTGATTTTCCAATTGTATATGCAGCAGCTAGAGATGGCTATGCTAAAGATAATCTTGAAGATGAAAGTAAAGATTTAACACCACTATTTAGAAAAATCTTAACAGAAGTTCCAGTTCCAACAGGAAGTGATGATAATGGTCTTCAACTTCAAGTATTTACACTTGATTATGATAACTTTATAGGGAAAATTGGTATCGCTAGAATATTCAATGGAACTATCTCTCTGGGTGAAACTGTAGTTTTATGTAAAGCTGATGGAGAAAAAATCAAAGGACGGGTTTCTAAACTTATCGGATTTAAAGGGCTTGAAAGAATGGATATCAAAACTGCAGGTCACGGTGATATTGTAGCTGTTGCTGGTTTTGAAACTATTGATGTTGGAGACAGCTTATGTGACCCAGCAAATCCAATGCCACTTGACCCAATGCACATTGAGGAACCAACTTTATCTGTAACTTTTGCAGTAAATAACTCACCACTTGCAGGAACTGAAGGTAAATTTGTAACTTCAAACAAACTTCAAGAGAGACTTGCAGCTGAGATGAATACAAATATTGCTATGAACTATGAGCAAAAGGCAGAAGGAAGTTATGAAGTAAATGGAAGAGGTGAGCTTCAAATCACTATTTTGGCTGAAAATATGAGAAGAGAAGGATATGAATTCTCAATTTCAAGACCACAAGTTATCACAAAAATGGAAGATGGTAAAAAAATGGAACCATTTGAACATCTTGTATGCGATATCCCTTCTGAATATGCTGGGGGTGTTATCGAAACTCTTGGAAAAAGAAAAGCCGTTATGACAAATATGATTCCTATGGGAAATGACCAAACAAGAGTTGAGTTTGAAATACCAGCAAGAGGATTAATCGGTTATAGAAATGAATTTTTAACAGATACAAAAGGTGAGGGTGTTATGAATCACTCATTCTTAGAATTTAGACCATATTCTGGAACAGTTGTAAGTAGAAAAAATGGGGCTTTAGTTTCTATGGAAAATGGTGTAGCAACTGCTTATTCTATCTTCAATCTTCAAGATAGAGGTGGTATGTTTATTAAACCACAAGATAAAGTATACGATGGAATGGTTATCGGTGAGCATGCGAGAGAAAATGATCTTGATGTAAATGTTATCAAAGGGAAAGCACAATCAAACGTAAGAAGTAGTGGAGCTGATGAAGCTATCAAACTTGTACCACCAAGAGATATGTCACTTGAGCTTGCTCTTGAATGGATTGAAGATGATGAGCTTGTTGAAGTTACGCCAGTTTCTGTCAGAATTAGAAAAAGGGAACTTGACCCAAGTGCAAGAAAAAGAGCTGCAAAAAATTCTAAAAACTCATAATTATCTATGAAAAGGTTGTATCTTGTACGGCATGCCAAATCAAGCTGGAAAGATACAACTTTAGATGATTTCGAAAGACCATTAAATAAAAGAGGATTAAATGATGCTTCTTTTATGGGTTCAATCTTAAATACTAAAAAACTATCCGCCGATATAATCTTTTCAAGTCCAGCTATGAGAGCAAAACAAACTGCAAAACTTATTAACGAACAATTTACCTCACCACTAAAAATTACTTATGATGAAAATATTTACGAAGCGACCTTAGACTCTTTAGAAGATATTGTAAGAAATATAGACAATCAATATGAAAGTGTTTTTTTATTTGGGCATAATCCAAATTTTAATATGTTTGTAGAAAGATATTTAGATATAAATGAAAATATACCAACTTGTGGTGTTGTTGGAATCGAATTTGATATAGATAACTGGGATGAGATAAATCCTAAAAAAGGTAACCTTTTATTTTTTGAGTATCCAAAACTTTATAAATGAAATATTCGATTAATTCATCTTGCCCTTGCGGAAGTAAAGAAAAGTACAAAAAATGTTGTCAAGTTTTTCATAAAGGAAAGTACCCAAAAACAGCACTCGAACTAATGAAAAGTAGATATAGTGCTTATGTTTTTTCACTCCCCTCATATATCATAAAAACAACTCACCAAGAAAATCAAGACTTTATGGTTGATAGTGAAAGTTGGAAAAAAGATATCTTCAATTTTTGTAAAAATACCTCGTTCGTAAATTTAAAAGTTTTAGAATTTATAGATGGGGAAGATGAAGCTTTTGTTACTTTTGAAGCCACTTTATTTTCTGATAATAACGATATAAGTTTTACAGAAAAAAGCAGATTTTTGAAACCAAATACTATGTGGCTTTATCATAGTGGAGAGTTCATTTTATAGCACCTCATCTTTATATAATGTTGACATATATCAATCCGTTTACTTATCCTTTTGACTAAAATTACTCAAAATATAGCCAACCAAAAGGAACTGAAAATATGACATACCCACAATTTTTTGACGAAATCGAAAAAATAGTTTTACAAGATGATTTAGCACTAGCATTAGGAACATTTAAGGATGGGGTAGTTGAATTTTCCTATCTTGATGTAGTGAAATGTGCTGGGCACAGTTGCCCAACGGTTACAGGTGCTTATCTTTGTACTCTAGTTGGACTTAAGGCACTTTATCCAAATAGTTTGCCAAAAAGAGGAGAGATAAAAGTTGAACTTCCAAATGATGTCACAGAAGGAGTTACTGGAGTCATCGGAACTGTTATGGCAAATATCACGGGAGCGACAACAAACTATGGCTTCAAAGGGCTTAGTGGAAAATTTGCTAGAACGAATCTAATGTTTTATGGCTCACCAATAGACTCAAATGTACGATTTACAAGAACTGATACAAAAGAATTTGTTGATGTTTTTTACAATCCTTCTCTTTTAAAATCAACAAAAACTGCTTGGCAAGAAAGAGTGGAAGAGATATTTCAAAATATTGATAAGGTTATAGATATTTCAAAATAAAGATATGATACTATTAGTGTAAAATCAAAACGACACTATTAAAAAAGGAATCATTCAATGTTTCATCAGGAATTTCTAAAAAGACTTACTGTTCTTTATGTTGAAGATGAACCGATTATTAGAAATTCTATGCAAATTATTTTTGAAAAATTATTTAAACACACTGTAATTGCTACAAATGGGCAAGATGGTTATGATAAATTCAAATTTCACTATGAACATGGAATGAATTTTGACATCATTGTAAGTGATATCAATATGCCAATAATGGATGGCTTAGAGATGATTGAACTCATAAGAAAGATAAATGAAAATATTCCCATCATACTCACTACGGCTCATTCTGATAGCAAATATTTTTTAGATGCTATTAATCACAATGTATATCATTACGCCATCAAACCTATCAAAATGAAACAACTTACTCTTGCTATTCAAGATGCTACTATGAAATATTTTGATAAAAAAATAATAGAAACAAAACAAATTGAAAATGATAGATATGTTGAGATTATAAACCAGACAACTATTGTTTCAAAAACAGATTTAGGTGGGTATATTACTTTTGCAAATGAATTATGTAGCATGGTATCTGGCTATAGTAATGAAGAGCTTATTGGAGCAAATCAAAGGATAATACGACATGAAGATATGCCAACTATCTTTTTTGATGACCTTTGGAATACTTTACGGATGAGAAAAGTTTGGAAAGGAAAAATCAAAAATAAAGCCAAAGATGGTTCTGCTTATTTTGTCTATGCTACTATATTTCCAGTGTTTGATGAGTATGGAGAAAATATTATTGAATATATGACAGTGCAATATCTTATTACCGAAGAGGAACTAGAAAAACGAGATTTTAAGAAAAAAGTTATCCAAAATATCAAAGATAGCAAATTAACGCAAGTTGAATTGAAACAGGAGATTACCCACCTTAAAACACAACTCAACGAAAAATACCATACCGACCAAATAGAGATACTAATGGAAAAAGTAAATAATGAAAAAAAGAAAAATAGTAAATTACTTCTTCAATTATCTTATTGTGAAGACCTCATCAAACACCAAGAAACTGAGATTACTACTTTAAAAAAGGAAAAATTTATATATGAAAAATGATTTAACAGCACTTATAAAATTTCCGCAAGTTGAGGCTATAACAGCAACAAAAAAATATAGCGAAGGGGAGATTATCTTTTTTGAGGGGGAGATGCCACACTATTTCTATCTACTTCTTAGTGGATTTGTCAAAGTCTACAAGACTGACCATAAATGCAACGAGATAGTTTTGCATAACTTTGCCCCAACGATTTTTATAGCGGAGATGGCGAGTATTGAAAACTTTAAATTTCCAGCAAGTTCTGTAGCACTTAGCGACTGCGAAATAGCCATTATCAAAAGAAATGAGTTTATAGAGATTTTAAAAACCAATCCTGAGATATCTTTTCTACTCACTAAGTCACTCACGAGAAAAATAAAAGCATTAGAAGAGCTTCTCAATCGTAGTTTGATATTTAATGCGACCACAACGATAGCCTCTTATATCTATCACAACGAGGAGCTCTTTAAAACCAAAAAAAATAAACTGATTGCAAGTGAACTCAATATCGCCCCCGAAACCCTCTCAAGAGTGCTCAAAAAACTCAAAGATTTGAAGATTTTAGATAAAGAATCGAATATCATCAATAGAAATAAACTTGAGGTTTTACTAAACTTTTAAAGAAAAATAGATTCTAGCAGGAATCAAAAGATTATAAAAAAGAAGTGCATTTGAAAGTAAAAAGAAAAATGCTCCTATTTTAGTATCAATCATAAAAGTTGCAAAAGCCAAAATGTGAAGATATCTTTGAACTGTAATGAGTTTGTCATTTATCATATCTCGCATATTTGGAATCGAAAAAACCCCTTTACTTGAAAGATGAAACCAAGTCAAAAAAGGGATAATTTTATAAGCCATACCATTTATGATAGAGATGGCAAAACCTCCGAATAAAGCAAGGGTAATAACTCCATTTAGCTCTATCCATTCACCTAAAATAAAAGAAAAAAGTCCAAAAACAAAAAATACTAATCCAATTTGCCAAAATAAAACACTTTGGTCTTTGAGTTTTCTTCTTCTATTCTTCAGTTTTTTATAGGTCAAAAAAGTAAAGTACAAGCCAATAAGAGTGGTAAGAATTTTAAAAATAATATACAATTCAAAACTAAAAATTGTATCAAGCAATAAAAATAGCAAGGCAAAAAATGTCCCAAAAAGTATTATTTTTTGCTCATTTTTTTTGTAAGCATCACATACCCAGAACATTGGAATAACTTGAAAACTGATACTTGCGATAAGCAAAAATACCCAACCAAAAAAGATAATATTAAAATGAAGAACGAGAAATAAGGAATATGATTGGTCAATATTTGAAATAGTATGGAGATGAGTCATATACAATCCAAGCGAAAAAGCTATGACAAAAAAAACAAAGCTAGCAATCAATCCATTTACAATAAGTGAGCGATTTTGAACACTCAAAAGTCCTCTTAAACTAGCGAAACTAAACAAAGCGATACTTAGCAATAAAGTTATCATAGAAAGTTGTAAGACTATTTTGTCTTCAAAGTAAAGTCCTATAGAAAATGTAAAAAGAAAAATAAGTAAAAAAAGATAAGTAAAGTTTGCTATAAAAAGTGGTTTTTTGATAACTACCCCTGCTACAACTGGAAGCATTTGTAGCATCGCACCAAACATCATCATAATCATAAATCCAATAGTGACAAGATGCAGTGCTACAAGACTTACTCCAAAAAAAAGAACTATGAAACACCCAATAATTGCCAAAATAGGCGCTGTGAGAAAAAATTTCAAAGGCGCTTCAAATGGTGGAGCTTGATCAAGCGAAAGTCCTACAAACAAAGAAAAACCTCACTCTTTCCAAACAAAAATTTGAACCATCTCGTCATTTTCAATCGTCTCATAGCGAAAATTGTTTTCATTGAGAATCGTAAAAAGCATTTGTGGTTTGAGTCTATGAAGCATCTTAAGACGATTTGTTTTGTGAAGCAAAGGGAGTTTTGAAACCACCAGACTAAGAGGCTCTGGTGCTTCCAAATCTCTACAATCAATCACAATGTCTTCTCGCACTTTAAAGCGAAACTGCTTTCATTTTAGTGATAATATCTTCACTATTAAGGGCACTATCTACCATATTGTACATCATCTGCTCCTCTTTCATATTGTGTTGTTGCATCACAAAAAGAAGATTTTCACTAGACCCTAAAAATTGATTTTTATCTTTTTTTATCAAAGCTTCTTCCATTTGAGAGAAAAGCGTTCTCATCTGCTCGTGCTCTATAATCATAACAGTCGTAGGATTGCATCCACCGCCTGTGCAGTTATTATATTCAGGAAACATAACAGTTTCTTCCATTGAAAAATGATGATTCATATGGTCTAAAAAATCTTTTAAAATTGGCTCTGCTTTTGTAAAATCACCACTATCAACGATATTTTCTAGCTCTGCAAACTCTTCATCGCAATTTCTGTGTTCTTTTGTCATAAATTGATTTACTGTCATACTATTTTCCTTGGATTTATTTTCGTAATATTAATAAAACAGAAACCATTTTCGGTTGATTTGTATCAAGATAGGATGAATATAACTATCCAAAAGCAAACTATAGTTTTTCAGAACCCGTAACTTGTTGCACTCTATCTTAATACTCAAAGCCCCGAACAAGTTGGCGGTTCCAAAAAATAACCTTTGATTTGTTTTAAATGGTAAGTGTCTCCAACTAATTAGAATAGCTATACCTAAATCTCTTTTGCTTCCCTTGTCTCATATGCTAATGTTTTTTTAAGGTACTCAATAGGATAAAAAAAGAAAGCTTTGAAAACTATCCCTATTTTTGCATCATTTTCGTTCACTTCGCTAAACAGTGGGAAAGTCAAACTTTGGACACTATCCACTTTTGGTGTCACTACAAACTCTATATTTTTCAATGCTTTTATCATATTGAGTGTCGTTTTAAAATCTTTTGGAGCTAGGTTTTGTAAGATATTTCCATCTTTTTCCTCTTTTTTTACTGCATAAAAAAGTGCCGTAAGGGAATCTTTGTGGATAACTTTTCCCCAATTTATTTTGAAATTTGGATGATGAAACACTGAACTTTGATGTACAAGTGGGTTTGTTTTTTCCCTTCTCATATCTTCAATAACTTTCAAAAAGCTATTTTTACCCCCAAAACTCATCGCAATTTCAAGCACTATCGTATGCACATTTTCTTTTTGTTTAGTATCTAATTTATAAAATTCCATTTTTATATCCCTTTTTTATTTAATCTCTATCTCTTTCAGCAAATTACCATTAACATCATAATATTTTTTCAACCCATATTCCAGCCCATTTTTATAATGAGTTTTTATTTCAATCTTGCCATTATTATAATATGTAGTCAATTCCCCGTCATTTTTATCATCGAGGTACTCACCTTCTGCTTTAATTTTTCCATCCTTAAAATACATCTTAGCCAAACCATTTTGTTTTCCATCCTTATAATAAGCTTCTTCTTTGAGATTTCCAGTTTCATAGTATGTAGTTTTTAGACCATTGAGCTTATTATCTTTCACTTCTGATTTTGTATACAGTGTTTTATCTGCCATATAAACTACAACTGTACCGTTTATTTTACCATTTTGATACGGTTCGGATGATTTTAAATTCCCATTTTTATAGTATATATTTCGCACACCAATTGGTACACCATTTTTATAAACTACATTTGATTGAAGTTTTCCATCAGGATAAAACTCTTTCAGCAAACCACTTTTAGTTTTTGGATTAATAGTATCTCCTACCTTTGCACTTTTAATTGCATCAGATTGTGTTTTAGAGGGAAGTGTATTTTGATAATCTTTTGTCAGAATAATGTTCTTATCATAAATAAGTCCATCCCGATATTCTAATTTTTTGACAATGATGCCTTTTTTATCATATTGCTTAAAAAAACCATTTTCTACATTATTTTCAAACATTGTTTCTGTTAATAGATCACCTGAAGCAGAATACTCTTTGTACACTCCATTAATTTCCCCCATTTTGTAAGGTATCTCTGATTTCATTCCCCCTAGTTTAAAATAATTTGTCTCTATTCCATTTTTCAAATCATTTTCATAAGGTATCGTGGACTCTACTTTTTCATTTGTAAAATATTTTGTTGTAATCCCGAAAAGTTGATTATTTTTATAACTCTCTTCCATTTTAAGAGTGCCATTTTCGTAATATTCTGCTCTTTTCCCATTTTTGTTATTATTTTGAAAATTTGTCTCAAAGTGTATGTTTCCATTTGGGTAATATATTTTTTGAATACCTTCTAATTGATTATTTGAAAATGGCTCTTCCATCATAACAGAACCATTTTTCGCAAATGTTGTTTTAATTCCAAAAGCTTGTCCATTGCTATACAATTGTTTTGATTTTAATTCACCTGTATCATAATATTTATTGAGAACTTCAATTTGTTTATTTTTCTCTTTGTCCAATTCGATTGAATTATAAAAAGTTGTTGCATTTTCGCAATACAGATAAGTTGTTGCAAACAAAGTGCAAAAAAGAAAAACAAAAGTTTTCATTATTGGAACATATCCTCATATTTTTTCATAGTGGTCTCAATATTTCCTATTATCGAACTTATATCAACTTTTTTTATCTCATTTGTCTGTGGATAATTTGCTATGACTTTGTCAAAATTTGCCACCAACTCATCAAGATTTGCACCACTTATTTGTGGGATATTGTATTTTTCTAAAAGTGCCAACTCCCCTTTATAAGGCTTAATATTTCTAGCAAAAAATACTGGATGGTTCCCACTTGCGAGAGATTCTAAAGCAGCATTTACCGATGAAGTGAGGAGATATTTTGTCCCTTTAATAAATTTTGCATACCCTTCATCTTCATACAGTTCACTAAAAAATGGAGCAAGTTTATCTTCAGTTCCAAGGAAAAAATAGTGCCCAAGTAAAAGTGAAATCTCACTATTTTTACAATTTTCTGTGATTTTTAACATCTCTGCTTCATAGTCATCATCAGCAAAGAAAAATCCTTTTTCATTAATAGTTTCACCTTTAGTAAAATACTCCTCATCAACGATATCATAAGGGATATCAACACCAACTTCCAAAAGTATCTCACAAAACTCAGCCATATACTCCCGCATCGTTTCACTAGGTTCTAGCGAATCAAAAATAAGAATATCTTTCCGTCGCATCATATGTGGAAGATTCCCTATGATATCTACACCAACCCCTTTTTTCACACCAAGTTCACTTTTAGCAAAACTCGCTGCCCTATAGTCAGCTGTTGCTAAAATCGGGTCAAGATGAGCTAGTTTTTTATAAATAACCGAGCATCTTCTAATATTTTCCAAACCAAAATTGTGTCCACTTCTTGCATATAAATATAAAGTCATTAATTATCCATCTTTCCAATAGCACAAGAAACGAAACTCTTTGCTGTTGTTGTTATTTTTTCAATTGTATTTAATTCATCTGATGAAAGAGGATAACCAAGAGTTTTAAGTTTTGATTTTAAGCTTTCAATTTGGTTTTTTTCTATCTTCAAAGTTATCTCTCGTGGCATCACTTCAAGATTGACTTCCACTTCCCCAAACTCCTCTAAAAGTGACTTTTTAAGGGTATTTACACAACCGCCACATTTGACATTTTCTACTTGAAATGTTTGTTTATTGTTCATTGATTGCCTTTTAAAAAGATACTGAATTTTAACTGTTCTCTTCTAATGATATGTTTAACAAAATTATTTTCTAGTCTCACAAGCTCCAGATTGAAAATAAGTGCTTTGAATTCTATGATTAGTGGGTTTTGAGAGCGAATACTCCCAAGTAAAACTTGTGAGTATTAAAAAAAGAAATCTAAAATTTATTCATTGCTTTGCCCTCGGTATTTTCTTTTTCTTTTGGTTGTATTATATTAACATACAATGTGTCTCCAAAAACAGATATATCGACTCGAAAGTTAGCTATTATTTTTGATTCACAGAATTCCCCCATTGGTATTTCTTTACAACTAAATTCTCCAAATTTAGAAGTCAATTTATTTAAAATTTCTTTTTGATAAATATATGGATTTTCTGATTTTTTACATTCTTTAGTTAAATATATCTGTTTAATTTTTTCTTCATTATCAACAAATATTTTAACTTCATCGAACATCTTATCTTTTATTTTTGGTGTGTATAAAACATATTCTGGAAAACCAGATTCGCCTTTTTCTACTGTGCTTTTATCAATCTTAGAATTAACCTCGTAACCATAAAATTCAATTTTCTTTTCACCACATCCAATAAAAATAAATAATACAAATATTCCTAATATACCAATTTTTTTCATTTCAAATTCCTTTCATTCTTAAATACAAACTACTATTTCTTAGCTCTCATATTTATATTTAAATGCAAAATATCAATAGCACTTGGTGTTATTCCACTTATTTGACTTGCATTGAAAAGTGTTTTTGGTCTGTGAAGATTTAGTTTTTGGATGATTTCTGTTGAAAGTCCAGGAAGTTTATCATATACAAAGTCTTCAGGGATGGTAAGAGTTAGCATCTTTTTCATCTTCTCTATCTGTTTTTGTTGCTTTTCAACATATCTAAAATATTTTGCTTCTACCAAAATTTGTTCTTTGAGGTAATCATCAAGATAGCTAAAACTTGGCACCAATCTATCAAACTTTTCATTTGTGATAGTGCTTCTCCCTACGATATCTACAAGGAGTGTTCTATCGCTTATCTTATCCTCTCCCAATGATTCTAAAAGTTCAAGATTCTCTTTTTTAGGGGTGAACCAATCACGAGACATAAAGTTGATAGCATTTTCGATGGTCTCTTTTTTATGCACCATTTTTTGATAAGGAACTTCATCAATAAGTCCAAAATGGTATCCATATTCCATAAGTCTAAGGTCTGCACTTTCTTCTCGTAAAAGAAGTCTATATTCAGCTCTTGAAGTAAACATTCGGTAAGGCTCATTCGTCCCTTTTGTTACCAAATCATCTATCAAAACACCGATATAACTCTCATCTCTTCGTAAAATAAATGGCTCTTTATTTTCACAAGCCAAACTTGCATTTATTCCAGCGATAAACCCTTGAGATGCAGCCTCTTCATATCCAGTCGTAGCATTTATTTGCCCAGCAAGATAGAGATTTTTGATTTTTTTTGTTTCAAGTGTATGGTGAAGTTCAAGTGGGTTGATATAGTCATACTCTATCGCATAGCCATATCGTACAATTTTTGCATTTTCTAACCCAGCAATTGAGTGAATCATAGACTTTTGCACATCAATAGGAAGTGAAGAGCTCAGTCCATTTATATAGTATTCTCTTGCATTTGCAGTTTGTGGTTCTAGGAAAAGTTGATGTCTATCTCTATCGCTAAATCTATTTACTTTATCTTCGATACTAGGACAATATCTTGGTCCCATCCCTTCAATTTGCCCTGTAAAAAGTGGCGCTCTATCAAAATTTGAACGGATTGTATGATGGGTATCAAGATTTGTGTAAGTGATATAGCAAGGAAGTTGTGTTGGATTAAAAGTTTCTCTATTTGTTCTAAAACTAAATGGTGTTGGTATTTCATCGCCACCGTGAGCTTCCATTACTGAAAAATCTATAGAGTTTTTATCAAGTCTTGCAGGTGTTCCCGTTTTGAGTCTTCCAACTTCAAGCCCTAATTCTTTTAATTGCAACGATAAAGTTGTTGAGGGAAGTTCCCAAGCTCGTCCAGCACTGTATTGATTTTCCCCAATATGGATAAGTCCTCTCATAAAAGTACCAGTTGTTAAAACCACTTTTTTACTTGTAAACACTTCTCCAAGTTTTGTATTTACTCCACAAACTTCATTATTTTCATCTAAAAGAAGTGAACTTACTTCATCTTGATAGACTTGAAGATTAGGGGTATTTAAACACACATTTTGCATATAAACTCTATAAGCATCCATATCGATTTGAGCTCGACTTCCCTGAACAGCAGCACCTTTTGAAGCATTTAAAACTCTAAATTGTATCCCAGTTGCATCTGTGCAAAGTCCCATCTCTCCACCAAGTGCATCAAGTTCTCGAACCAAATGCCCTTTAGCTAAACCACCAATTGCAGGATTGCAACTTGCTGCTCCAATTTGCTCAACCAGCATAGTTATGAGTAAAGTTTTTTTACCCATTCTAGCACTCACTAAAGAGGCTTCTATCCCAGCATGCCCTCCACCAACAACAATAACATCATACATCTAAATGTACCACATCCTTCGCATGATCTTCAATATATTTTCGTCTAGGCTCAACTTCATCACCCATAAACAGTGTAAATGTATCACTAGCAATTTCAGCATCTTCAATAGTAACTCTTAAAAGTCGTCTATCAGTTGGTATCATCGTTGTTTCCCAAAGTTGAATAGGATTCATCTCCCCAAGACCTTTGTATCTTTGGATATAAGCCCCTTTTTTAGCACTAGCCTCTATCTCTTCAAGAACTTTTATCAAATCTCCATCAACAAAAAGTGATAAATCTCTTTCATTCAATTTTTTAAATAAATAACTAGCTTCTCCGAAATATGGACTTGCAAAAAGTTCATCATCGATTATAAGCTCTTCAAGACCATTATTTGTTTGTACGAAAATATGAATCTTTTCTTCATTGATATTTTGACTTAAAATATTGTAACCTTTCACTTTTATGAAACTTTCTATTTCAGTAAATAAAGCCTGATTTTCCATCCCAACCAATCTATCATTTTCAACAATAAATCTGATAACTTCGATGAGAGAATATCTTTTTTCTAAATTATTAAGCATACTTCTATATGATGAAACGATTTTAAACATATCAAGCAAATCATTATAACCCATCCCTTCAAACTCAAATCCATCTAGTCCGTGCTCTATCAAAAAGCTACTGAGTGCTACATCATCTTTGAGATATGTTTCATTTTTTCCTTTTCTATAAAGATAAAGTGGTGGTTGAGCAATATAAACATACCCAGCTTCGATAACTGGTCGTAAAAATCTAAATAAAAATGTAAGTAAAAGTGTTTGAATATGACTACCATCGACATCAGCATCGGTCATAATGATGATTTTATGGTATCTTACTTTTTCGATATTAAAGTCTTCCCCAATACCACCACCTAAAGCTGTAATAATATTTTTTATCTCTTCTGATTTTAAAATCTTATCGAGTCTTGATTTTTCAACATTTAAAATTTTTCCTTTGAGTGGTAAAATAGCTTGAAAAACTCTATCTCGACCCTGTTTAGCAGAACCTCCAGCAGAATCCCCTTCCACTAAATATAATTCTGTAATCGTTGGATCTTTACTTTGACAGTTCGCCAATTTTCCAGGGAGTGTTCCTACACTCATTCCATCTGTTTTTCTTGTAAGTTCTCTTGCTTTTTTTGCAGCTTCTCTTCCTCTTGCCGCCAATAAAGCTTTTTCCATAACAAGTTTTGCTTGAGCTGGATTTTCTTCAAAATATTTATCCAAAACATCACCAGTTAGTTTGTGACAAATTGGTTTTATATAAGAACTTCCAAGTTTACTTTTAGTTTGCCCTTCAAATTGAGGCTCAGGAATTTTCACACTTATAACTGCTACAAGACCTTCTCTTACATCTTCTCCAGCTATTTTTGCATCTTTATCTCTTGCATTTGCATTTTCTTTGAGATATTTTGTGATGGCTCTTGTAAGTCCTGTTTTAAATCCAGCTTCGTGAGTTCCGCCATCAATTGTACGAATATTATTAACAAATGAATAAGTTTTTTCGACATAAGTTGTATTATAAATCAAAGCAATATCAACTTCTACATCTTCCTCTTTTACAGAAAAGGAAACTGCATCTGTGATAGGTGTAGCTTTATTTAAATCTTCTACAAATTGTTTGATTCCACCTTCAAAATGATAAGTTTCACTTTTCCCAGTTCTTTTATCATCTAAATGAATAGTAATAAAATTATTTAAATAAGCTACTTCTCTAAATCTTTTAGACAATACATCAAAATCAAATTCTCCAACTTCAAAAATAGTCAAATCTGGTTGAAATTCTATAATCGTACCTGTTTTTTTTGTAGTTCCTATAACTTTAAGAGGCTCATCATAAAGTCCCTCATGAAACTCTTGATAATGTATTTCTCCACCTCTATGAATTGTCATTTTAAGTTGACTAGAAAGTGCATTTACAACCGAAACCCCAACTCCATGAAGTCCACCTGAAACTTTATATGTATCTTTATCAAATTTTCCACCAGCATGTAAAACAGTAAGTGCAACAGTAGCAGCACTAATATTTTCAGTTGGATGGATAGCTGTTGGAATTCCTCTTGCATTATCTTTTACTATTATTCCATTTGTTTTTGTAATAGTTATATTGATAGTATCACAAAATCCAGCCATAGCTTCGTCTATAGAGTTATCGACAACTTCGTATACAAGGTGATGTAAACCATTTGTATTTGTATCACCAATATACATTCCTGGTCTTTTTCTAACCGCTTCAAGTCCTTTGAGAACTTTTATATTATCTGCACCATATGCTGTTTGTTCAACTTCTTCTATCATCTCAAATCCTTTTTGTATCATTTTTATAATATGACTGGCATTATTATTGTTGTAAAATTATTATCTTTTAGTTCAAAAGGTAATCTTGTCTCATTAAATCCTATTTCAAACTTTTCACTACTTGAAGTACTTAAAAAATCAAGCATATATTTACTATTTACTGCAAAATGAAATGGTTCATTAATATTTAATTGTTCTTCAATTTGAGTTTTTGCTTCACTATCTTCATCCAAACTTTCTAATATTATATTTGTTTGAGTAAATGTAATATTTATATTTGGTTTAAGTGATGTTATAAGTTTAATAGCATCAATAAATAAATTTCTATTCACTCTCACAGTTATTTTTAAATTATTTGGTAATATTCTTGCATAATCAGGAAATTTACCATTTATAAGTTTTGTAAAAAATGTATAATTTTTATTTTCTACTACAAGATTTACACTATCATATTTTATTTCACAATCATCAAAAAATAATTTTTGTATTTCAATAATAGCTTTTTTTGGAACAATTATTTGACTAGGTTTATTATTGATATTTTCAATTTTACTTACAGCTAATCTTCGTGTATCCGTTGCAACAAAATTGATTTTATCATCTCTTATATCAATTAATGCACCATTTAATTCAAATTTAGGATTATTATTATCAATAGCTGGAGTAATATTTTTTATAGAATGAATTACATTAATGATATTTATATCAATTTTATGAAGTTTTTCCATATCAGGAAAAGCTGGATATTCATTTGCATCATACATTGGTAGTTTAAATGAAGTTTTATTTTGTTTTATATGAAGATTATTATCAATTACTTCAAAATTTATATTTTCATTTTTGAGTCTTCTAATAATATTTAAAAGGTTACTTCCATTTACAGTAGCTTTTCCTTCTTCATAATTTTCGATTTCATCAATATGTGATAATAATCCCATTTCATAATCAGTTGATTTTAAAATGAGCATATCATTTATAATTTCAATATATATATGTGAAGTAATTGCACTTAAATCTTTTTTTTCTAAAAAAGGTTGCATAGATGCAATGATTGTTTCAAATTTCCCTTTGTTTGTGCTAAATTTCATATTTATCCTTTTTGTATATTTAATTAAAATTAGTAGTGGTAGTAGACTATGTGAATAGATGAAAATAAGAGTTAAGAAACTTACTAGTCGCTATTTGAAACGAGGATTAAGTTTCTTATTTTATTCACATTTATTCACATATTTATACTAACTCCTTATTTTGTTAAAATTTTGTTTTTTAAATTTTCTAAAATTAACTTAAAATTTTCATCTTTTTCTATAAGCTCATTTGCCTTTGAAATATTTTTAGAAACACTAGAATGGTCTTTCATTCCTAAAAATTTTGCAATATCTGGCATAGAATTGTGAGTTAATTCTCTG
Source organism: Helicobacter pylori PMSS1 (assembly GCA_945883785.1). Classification (GTDB taxonomy): domain Bacteria; phylum Campylobacterota; class Campylobacteria; order Campylobacterales; family Arcobacteraceae; genus CAIJNA01. The sequence goes on along the minus strand of CAMCYD010000004.1, from coordinate 22,233 downwards.
GCAAGATAGATTACTATTCTTCTTGCGTTTACAATATTTGCGGTTCTTTTTGATGATTTCAAATCACTTGGTTTGATATTAAGTTCAGTAGAAACGATTTCTATAATATTTGGTAGGGTAATATTATTTTTTTTCTCTTTTATTTGGTCTTTTAAAAGATTTTTTACCAAATCCATATCTATTTTTTGCCCTAATAAATCAGCACTTGCATTGATTTTAATAAGGAGTCCTTCAATTTCTCTGATTGAACTATCAAGAGTTGTAGCGATATAATTAATAATTTCTTTGGAAAGATGAATACCATTTAGTTCACTTTTTTTCTCAACGATAGCGATTTTAGTTTCGAGTTCTGGAAATTGGATATCAGTTGTAAGTCCCCATTCAAATCTACTTTTGAGCCTATCTTCAAGTCCTGCTATTTGTGAAGGAAGTTTATCACTTGTGAGGATGATTTGTTTATTTGTAGTGTGAAGTTCATTAAAAGTATGAAAAAACTCTTTTTGAGTCTCCTCTTTTCCACTTAAAAATTGGATATCATCGATTAAAAGTAAGTCACATTTACGATATTTATTTCTAAAATGTTCCATATTTTTATTTTTTAAACTAAAAGTAAAATCGTTCATAAATTGTTCAATAGTCACATAAATCACTATTTTGTTGTGTTCAATAGCATCATTTCCAATAGCTTGAAGAAGGTGAGTTTTTCCAAGTCCAGTTCCACCATAAATAAAAAGTGGATTGTATTGTTTCCCTAAATTTGAAGCAACGGCTTTACTTGCATTGTAAGCCATTTGGTTTGAACTACCAACAACAAATGATTCAAAAGTATATGATTGATTTAAAATGGTATTTTCTGGTGTATTTACAGCTGATTGTTCATTGATAATATCTTTTTTAGATCTTCGTTTTTCACCTGTTAAAAGTATTTCAACTGATGGTCTAATTGATGTTTGATTGAAGTAAATATCTTGAATAATAGGAATAAATTTTGTTTTGATATAAGTTGCAATAAATCTATTTGGAGCTTCAAATACAATTAACTCATCACTTGAGCTTGTTTTTTTGAATATGAGTTGTTTTATAAATTTAGTATAATCTGAGGTTGAAATTTCTTTTTTTAACTCTTCTATGATGTTTATTTTTGACAAACTATACAATCCTACTCTTCTAAAAATGTTAGAGATTGTATCTAAAAATTATTTAAAATTCTCGTGAAATATGTGAATAACTTTAAGTGAATTAGTGAAAGTTGTTAAGAAAGAGTGAATAGTTTCACTCTTTTAGGCTTGAACTTGTAGGCTTTATATAATTTGGTATGGCCGAAGGGAAAATGAAAATGGGTGTGAATAGGTTTATTTTTAGATATTATTTTATTTATGAAAATATTAAGTATTGACCCAGGAACCATAAATTGTGGTTATTGCATTTTAGAAGTGATTAATAAAAAACCTAAGCTTGTTGAAGCTGGTCTTATTAAGATGAAGTCAAGAATTTTGCAAGAGCAAATTGTTGAATTTATAGAAGGAATTGATTTAGTTGTAAAAAATCATACAATAAGTCAAGTGGCTATGGAGGATATGTTTTATGCTTTTAATCCAAAAACAGTGATAAAACTTGCACAATTTAGAGGGGCTATTACTTTGAAAATTCTACAAGATTTTGGAAATTTTTACGAATATACACCCTTACAAGTTAAAAAAGCAGTTACAGGAAATGGAAAAGCAACAAAAGAGCAAGTTTCTTTTATGGTAAAAAGATTACTTAATTTAAAACAAGAGATAAAACCATTTGATGTAACAGATGCTATAGCAGTAGGACTGACACATTGCCAAAGATTATAATTTTTATAGCGAAAGTTACAGAAAAGTTACATTAAAAAGATATAATTTTCGTATGAAAATATTTTTAGTAGAAGATGATGTATTATTAAACGAAGCAATAGCAGTTACATTTTCAAGTTTGGGTTATAATGTAACCTCTTTTGATGATGGTAAAACAGCATTTGACAATATAAATAAATCATATGATTTATTTATGATCGACATTAATTTACCAAATGTAAATGGTATTGAATTAGTAAAACAAATCAAAAGAATCAATAAAGATGCAAATGTTTTTATTATGAGTGCAGATCTTGATATACAAACTATTTTGAAAGCTTATGATATTGGTTGTATTGATTATATTAAAAAACCATTTGATATACGAGAAATAATCGCAAAAATAAAACACACACTCAAAATTCCTTTAGGTAACATCAGATTTGTAAATTGTCCATTAGCTATCTATAATAGAGATAAGAAAATATTTATTTATGATGGAAAAGAGATAAGATTGACAGGGAAGGAATTATTACTTTTTGAGTTACTTTTGAAAAACGCAAATAATATAGTTTCACATGATCAAATAGAAGAGTATGTTTGGGATGAAAGCTTCAAAAATGGTCATGTAAGACAGTTAGTAGCAAAATTGAGACGAAAAATTTCTTTTAATATTATAGAAACTTACAGTTCAAATGGGTATATTGTAAATATAATTTAAAGAGTCAATTATAAATTATATTATTTTGAGGTTTCAATTATTTGGATTGTATGACTCATCATCTTTTGTCACTTATTATCCAAATATTTTTTTATTTTAGAGCTACTTTAATCTTCTTTTATACAATCTTCAAATAAATATCTATGTTCCTCAGGCAAAATATCAAATAAAGTTTTAGCTAAATCTCGTATTTCCCAAAGTGCTGATTTACTACTTCTTAAATGGATAAAATTTTGTAAACTTCTCGCATTTATCGTCCAAGTTAATTCAGTTTTGTAGCTTTCTGGTAAACAATATTTTGCTTTATCATTACTCACTCCATCATTTAAGATAAGCCGTAAATTTTCTAAAGCAACTACAGAAGCGAAGTCTACACTCAAAATATCTGTCCAAACAAGGTATTTAGAAGCTCTTACCATATGTTTATCCATATAGACTTCTACAAGATTTGTATATTTTGCTTTTAGGTCGCTCATACTTGCATTATCCGTGAAGCTAATTTCATCTTTGAGTTCTTTGAGAGTATATCTTGTACTTTTTACAGATAGACTTGCCATTCTATGCCGTGCTAATTCTTGCAGTAATGCACGACTTACACCACTGATGTAAAATGTGTATGTTAAATGTTCTAAAGTCGAAGCATGTTTAAATTTATTTCCAACTCTATCAATCAAATCTCTATCTTTTTCTCCACCATTGTCACTTTTGTCGTGACTGGCCCAACAAGTTCTTATAGCTGTTGCACAAATGGCTAGAGACGAGTGCTGTAATAATTCTACTTTCATATTTTTTTCCTAATTTTTGTTTCAATTATAGCAAGGTCACTCTTTTCAAGAGCTTTTTTGACACAAGATTCGAGGGAAGTTTCTTCTGAGATAAGTGGCGTTATATAGGGTGGAAAATATTTAGCAGTTGTATGCCCGATAGCGATAGCTGTATAATTCGTCTCCCAATCGTAATTCTTTAAAAAACATTTTAGTGTTGATGGTGAGGAGAAAATGATAATTGAATCTTTTGGTAAAGTAGGTTTTCCCTCATATTTTTTGCAAATAGTTTCATAGACTATAAGTTCATCGCAGATAATATCGTTGCTTTTCAGAATCGATATAGCATCAGAAACTACCTCTTTTCCTCTAATATAAAGTACTTTTTTATTTTGTAAAAGAGAAATAAGTTCATTTGCAAATTCATTTCCATGATTTTTCCTCCCCACAAAAGCTAAATTTCCACCGAGTTCTTTGATTGTATTCGCTGTTTGTTGGGCTATTGTATAGCTAGGAAGAGAGAGCCATTCTTTTGTGATTTTATCAATTCCAATGGCACCATTTTTTGAAGTAAAAATAAGTGCATCATATCTTTTCACATCTACAAAACTATCAATGTATTTTATCTCTATCATCTGTAAAGTGATAGCTGGTGGCACCTCTTTGTCTCCTAAAAGATAAATATTCATAGTTTAAAATTCCTCAAATTTATTTGGTTGATTATATATATTAACTCCTAAAATAGAGCTATTTTTTGGTACAATTTAGTCATATATTTACAAAAAACAAGGAAAAAAATATGACATTTACAGCACCATTAAAAGCAAATAGTACAAAAATTATGCTTCTTGGAAGTGGGGAACTTGGGAAAGAAGTGGTTATTGAAGCACAAAGACTTGGAATTGAAACGGTTGCAGTTGATAGTTATGCAAATGCACCAGCGCATCTTGTAGCAAACAAATCGTATGTGGTTAATATGAAAAATAAAGAGGAGTTACTTGAGATTATACGAAGAGAAAAGCCAGATTTTATCCTTCCTGAAGTGGAAGCTATAAGTATCGCTGCACTTTTTGAGGCTGAAAAAGAGGGTTTCCATATAATCCCAAATGCGGAAGCGGTCAATAAAACAATGAATCGAAAAAATATCAGAGTATTTGCTTGTGAAGAGTTGCAACTTCCAGCTTCAAAATATGAGTTTGTAACTACTTTTGAAGGGCTGAATATTGCTGCAAATAGAATGGGATTTCCTTGTGTTATAAAACCAGTTATGAGTAGTAGCGGACATGGACAAAGTGTAGCTAGAAGTGCTGATGATTTAGAAAAATCTTGGGAACTTGCAAAAGAAGCTAGAGGTGATGCAAGTGAACTTATAGTGGAGGAGTTTATCACTTTTGATTATGAGATTACCCTTTTAACTGTAAGAAATGAAACGGGAACGGTATTTTGTGAGCCTATAGGGCATATTCAAAAAGATGGTGACTATATCTTCTCATGGCAACCAATGGAGATGAGTGAAGTAGTAAAGGCAAAATCAATTGAAATCGCTCAAAAAATAACTGATGGTCTTGGTGGAAGAGGACTTTTTGGAGTGGAACTTTTTGTAAAAGGTGATGAGGTATATTTTTCTGAAGTGAGTCCAAGACCACACGATACAGGGATGGTTACTTTAATAACACAATCTCAAAGTGAATTTGCACTTCATGTAAGGGCTGTTTTAGGGCTTCCACTTGATTTTATCACTTATGGAGCAGGGGCAAGTGCAGCTTATAAAAGCACAACAGATACATGCACACCAGAACTAAAAATAGCAAATGAAGTGTTTACTAAAAATTCTTTTGTAAGGGTATTTGGAAAACCTCAAACACATCTTGGAAGAAGAATGGCAGTTGCCCTTACTTTTGATAAAGAAAGTTCAGCAGTTGCATTAGAAAATGCAAAAGAGTTGATAGGAAAGATTAGCGAATAATTTTCCTTTTTTCTAAAATAAAAAAGCCCCAGATTTTACTCTGGGGCTTTTTTATTTTAAGAAGCAAAAGCTTCTTTTAATGAGCAGATGCTCCATCAGCTCCAATACCAGTTTGACATCTGATATTTTGTGCCTCAAAACCTTCTTGATCAAGTCTAGCTCTTTCACTTCTATCAGTGATAGAGAAGAACCAAATACCAACAAATGCAACCGTTACAGAAAATATCGCTGGATATTTGTAAGGGAAAATAGCTTCAGCATTTTTCAATGTATCAACCCAAACTGTTGGTCCAAGTATCACAAGAATAATCGCTGTTCCAAGTCCTAAGCTTCCGCCGATAAGTGCTCCTCTTGTTGTTAGTTTTTTCCAATAAATAGACAAGAATAAAACAGGGAAGTTTGAAGATGCTGCGATAGCAAATGCAAGACCAACCATAAATGCAATATTTTGTTCTTCAAATGCAATACCAAGTACAATAGCAACAATACCAAGTACAACTGTAGAAATTTTAGAAACTCTCATCTCTTTTGCTTCATCTACTTTCCCTTTTGCAATAACACTTGCATACAAATCATGTGAAACCGCAGAAGCACCAGCAAGAGTAAGTCCAGAAACAACTGCTAAGATTGTAGCAAATGCAACTGCTGAAATAAATCCTAAGAAAATATCTCCACCAACAGCTTGACTTAAGTGAATAGCAGCCATATTTGTTCCACCAATTAATTTTCCAGCATCATCAAAGAACTGAGGATTATTTGTAAGTAAAACGATAGCACCAAAACCGATGATAAAAGTTAAGATATAGAAATATCCAATGAAACCTGTTGCAAAAAATACAGATTTTCTAGCTTCTTTAGCATCAGCAACTGTAAAGAATCTCATAAGAATATGAGGTAAACCAGCAGTTCCAAGCATAAGAGCAAGTCCAAGAGAAATAGCAGAGACAGGATCACTTAAAAGTCCACCTGGAGCCATAATCTCTCCACCTTTTTCATGCACTTCTACCGCTTTTGCAAATAAACTTTCAAATGAGAAATCAAATGAATACAGAACAGCTAACGCCATAAAAGTAGCACCTGAAAGTAAAAGAATCGCTTTAATAATTTGTACCCAAGTAGTTGCAAGCATACCACCAAAAGTTACATAAAGTATCATCAAAATACCAACTAAAACAACCGCAACTTCATAATCAAGTCCAAAAAGAACTTTGATAAGTTGACCAGCCCCAACCATTTGAGCGATAAGATATAAAACAACTGTTACAAGTGAACCAATAGCAGCTAGAGTTCTAATCTCTTTTTGTCCAAGTCTATATGAAGCAACATCGGCAAATGTATATTTCCCAAGATTTCTAAGTTGTTCAGCAACCATAAAAAGGATAATTGGCCAACCAACAAGGAAACCGATAGAATAGATAAGACCATCATACCCTTTCATATAAACCATTCCAGAAATACCAAGGAAAGATGCAGCCGACATATAATCCCCAGCAATTGCTAAACCATTTTGGAAACCTGTGATTCCTCCACCAGCTGTATAAAAATCTTTTGCTGTTTTTGTTCTTTTTGCAGCCCAATATGTGATACCAAGTGTTGCACCAACAAAAAGTAAAAACATAATGATAGCAGGCATATTTACACCTCTTTGACCTTCAACTCCCATATCTCCACCAGCAGCAAAAACACTAACTGCAAGTAATGTTAAAAGTAATAAAATTTTCTTCATTATTTACTCCCCTTTGCAACATCTTTTTTGATGGCATTTGTTAAATCATCAAACTCTCCATTTGCTCTATTTGTGTAAATTCCAGTTAATGCAAAAGAGATGACAATAATTAAAACTCCAACAGGAATCCCAACAGTAGTAACTCCACCACTTAAACTAACACCTAAAAGTGACTTATCAAAAGCAATTACGAGTATAAATGCATAATACATTACAAGCATAATAATGGTAAGTTTTAATGCAAAAGAACCTCGTTTTGCAATAAGTTCTTGATACTTCGGATTTGCTTTGATTTTTTCAACCAACATTTTATCCATGATATTCTCCTTAATTTTTTTTCAAAAATGAAGGCAACCTTTTATTTGCTTTGTTTGATTTTGTATGGAATAAAATCCAATACAAAATCATCCTAAAGACAATCAGAAGATTGTGTCCATTTTTATTTTCACTTGAAGTCTAAGTTTTGTAAATAGCATTAAAATAGCATCGTAACTATTTTGTTACTTTATTGGTATTTGTTTTTACTGTTTGTTACGATAAGAAACACTCTTATAATCCATTCTTATAAATTCTCAATAAAACTGCCTTATTGCTTTTTTCAGGTATTAAACCTCTTTTTGGTACAATCTCGTAAAAATTAATGTGATTTAGAGGGAAAAAAGATGAATACATACGACAAAATAAGAAGTTTTTGCAGAAAATTTAGAATAGTTATAGGGGTAGTTTTGATAGGTGCTGGGGTATTTACAGGGATTTATTGGTTTTATTTAGGAATCATACCTCTTGTCGCTGGTTTAGTTGATTTCTGTCCACTTTGTATGATTACAAAAAAATGTTCAATTAAATAAAAAGGATTATAGGATGAGTACGATTTCATATAAAGATGCTGGAGTAGATATAGATGCTGGAAATAGCTTTGTTGAGAATATCAAACCTTATGTAAAAGCTACAAGAATTCCTGGAGTTTTAGGTGGAATTGGCTCTTTTGCTGGTGCTTTTGAACTTCCAAAAGGGTATAAAGAACCTGTTATTTTAGCAGGAACAGATGGTGTTGGGACAAAACTTAAACTTGCAATCGATAGTGGAATTTTTGACACAGTTGGGATAGATTTAGTTGCTATGTGTACAAATGATTTGCTTTGTAACTTCGGAGAGCCACTTTTTTTCCTAGATTATTATGCGACTGCTAAACTTGAAGTTGCTGAAGCTACACAAGTAGTTAAAGGGATAGCTGAGGGCTGTATCAGAAGCGAGTGTGCATTGATTGGTGGGGAAACTGCTGAGATGCCAGGGATGTATAAAGAGGGTGATTTTGACCTTGCTGGATTTTGTGTAGGGATAGCTGAAAAAGCCGAGATGAATAGAATTGAGCAAGTTCAAGCTGGAGATATTTTAATTGCACTTCCAAGTAGCGGAGTTCACTCAAATGGATTTAGCTTGGTTAGAAAACTTCTTTTAGAAAAACTAGGAATGAAATTTGAAGATGAGTTTAATGGACGAACTTTGATTGAAACTTTACTTGAACCAACTAGAATTTATGTAAAAGAGTTCAAAGCAAACAAAGACAAAATCAATGCCTTAGCTCATATCACTGGTGGGGGAATTATCGAAAATCTTCCAAGAGTTTTGCCAGACCACTTACGAGCTAGAGTTACAAAATCAAAAGTGAGAGTACTCCCTATATTTGAACTTATGGGGAAATATGTAGAGGAATCTGAAATGTATCGAGCATTTAATATGGGTGTTGGGATGATTTTGGTGGTGAACCCTTCAAATGTAGATGCCATTTTAACAAATACTGATGGGTATATCATTGGAGAGATTGTTGAAGGTGAAAAAGGGTGTGATTTAGTGTAATACTCTACATATTAGAGTTGTGCAAGGGGAGGAGTTCAATTTTGAATTACTCCCCTTTTTAAATTTAAAATCTGTATTCCAATCCATAAACAAATGCAAAATTATTGGTTACATCAAGAGTGCTTCCACTTGTAGTTTTTGTTTGAAGATTGTACTTGAGATATTCAAACTCCATTCTCCCAAAAAAGTTCTGGCTAAATTTATATCTTTTTCCCAAATGAGCACCATAAAAATTTCCATCGGTTGAATTTTCTACAAGATTTAAAGAAAGTTTTGTGCTATCGTTGTAAGTTACTTTTGCATTTCCCCCCAAAAATCCAACATAAACACTTCTTGAACCAGTACCACTTATTGGGATATTAAGTGCAAGACTTTGGCTGTCGAGGTCTAAATTATTTGAAAATGCTGTTGTTTTTTTTGCGATAAGTTCAAGTTCATAAAGTGGTATGCCAACATAAACACTATATCCAAGAGCACTTTTATCAAGACTTTCACTTGCACTCTGGTAGTTATAACTTCCATCAACTCCAACAAAAATTCGTAAATCTGAATAATCCATTTTTGAATCATCAAGATATTTTCCATCTGTATCATTTCCAAAAAGACTCGTAACTAAAGCGAGAGCAAATATAATTTTTTTGTACATTTTCATTCCTAATTTTTTAAATATTTAAATCATAAAGTTCTTTGAAAATATAAGCTTCCACTATATCTTCAAAATATCTTTGCGTTGGTGCGACAAGAATAGCGATATTTTTTTCCATAAATGGCCAAACATATTCATTTTGATTTTGGACAATCAAAATATCAATAAAATCCTCTATTTCTTCCCAAGTTGCATAAAATTGTTCATTTGACGACTGGCCACCATCCATATCAAAACAAAGCCAAAACCTCACATCATTGAGAGGAGTAAGCTTCGCTTCTTCCAAATTATCACTATCTACAGGGACTATAATTTTCATAATTTCTCCATTATTTGTTTTTTTAAATCATCAACGCTACAAGCTACATTTTCCGTAAAATCAGTAAAACCCCAGTTCACAAGGATACAATCTATCCCAAAATCATTTGCTGCATACAAATCTTTTTTGCTATCCCCGACCAAAACGGAGTGTTCTTTTTGTATCCCCAATTTTTCACAAGTAAAAGAGAGCATATCCCCTTTTGGTTTTGGATGTTCCACCATATCAGCACCAACAATCAACGAAAAATGTTCTTTTATCCCTAGAAAATCAAGCATTTTATGGGCATACACACTATTCGCATTTGTTGCGACACTGAGCCTATATTCACTTTGTAACTCTTCCAAAAGCTCTTTGATTCCTGCATAAAGAACAATATCACTAATACAATGTTCATCGTAGTAGATTTTAAAAAGCTCCGTTTGTGTATCTGTAAAATGGCTAGTTCCATAAAAAAATTCCGCACTATTGATAGCTGGGTCGTTCATCGCTTTGAGCATAGTATTTTTAGAAAGACTCTCCAAACCTAAGTGACTACGGACAAAATTTATTGTATTAGAGATAACATTTCCGCTATCAATGAGTGTCCCGTCCATATCAAATATTATTAATTTCATTAAACAATTCTATCCAAACAGCTATTAATAAGTGAAATGAGAATTAAAATATTTCAATACCTCAACTTGTAATAGTTTTAAATCCCCTTTGATAACATTCTCAAACTGACCATTATTAAAAGTTCGTTGCCTTTTTGCTAAACCATTGGTTGCAAAGGCTATTTTTTCTTGTAGCCTTTTTCTATCAATCTTCCCATCAAGATATTCCAACCCCTCTTTTAAGCCAATAGCCCCCATCGGTGGGATATCCCTTGTATATTTTTGCTCCAAATAAATAACTTCATCAATAAGCCCATTTTCTATCATAATTTTTGTTCGGAGTGCTATCCGTTGTCTTAAAATTTCCCTATCCCAAACTATTTCAAAAAGCCCAATATCCCTTTTTTGTATCGTTGGAATGGGAGGATTGTTTTTAAAGTAGAGTGTTGGGATTAGTGAGGTTTGAAGATACAGCTCAAGTGCTTTTTCTATCCGATAACTATCTTCTGGTTTGATACCTTTCATATACTCACTATCTAACCGATACAAAAACTCATAAGCTTTTGGAAGATTTTGCAATAGTATAGATGCTTCTTCTTTGATAGATTGAGAGATCTCAGGACTTGGTGAGATACCATCAATCATCGCTTTGAGATAAAATCCAGTCCCCCCAACTATGATGATATTTTTGTTATTGTGTAGAGCAAAATCTTTTGCTTTTTGATATATCTCTATAAACTGCATCACATCAAATTTTTCATTTGGATAGATTTCATCAATTCCAAAATGTTTTATCCCATCTCGTTCTATTAAGGTAGGTTTGGCTGAACTGACATCTATCTCTTTGTAGATAGAGAGGCTATCAAGGGAGAGTATGATGCTATTTGTTTGATGAGCTAGTTGTATCGATAGGGCAGTTTTTCCTGAAGCTGTTGGGGCGATTATGGCTATTTGTTTCATAATGAAGATTATACCAAAGTAAAGCGGAATTTAACCGTTTTTGCTTTGGTAAGAGAATATTATTTCGCGAAAATGACACTATCAAGAGTTTGTTTCAAAATCTCTTCTCTAAACTTTTTAGAAGCATCTTCTAGAGCACTTTCTTTTGATGTTGAAGAGCGACCAACTGTAGATATTATCTTATTGGATACTACTTTTCCATTGGAGAGTACACTTAAAGTTGTAGAAACTTTTGCGATATTCCAACCACTTGCTACACTATATTTCGGAGAGCTACTGAGTTGTACCATAATATCACTATTCGTAGCACTATTTGATATTTTGAATTTATTTTGATTGAGTAAATCTATCAAGTTATCACTAAAATATTGTTCTGCTTGATTTGTGGTTACATTGATAACACAACTACTTTTGATATCATCCAATTTATCGATATAGCTATCATATTTTTTTGTATAAGTTGCATATGGGAAATTATTGTTGATAGCATTTAAAACAATAGTTTGTGCTTTTGTCTCTTTTAATAGTGGATACATATCTTGTAAAATATGGATTTGGTCAAGTTTTGCTTTCCCTTCAAGTGAACCAAAAAGTTCATCTGCTCTACTATCTTTTGAGTCAAATTCCCCTTTTTGCTGTGCAAAAAGTTCTTGTCTGTTTACTTGCATCAAGATATAAAATTTTCCAGCTATCATCTCACTATTTTTAACAACAGCATTTGTGAATTTTATCTTTTGCACTTCGAGTTTGACATCTTGTGAAACATCTTTTGAGTAAGTACTCCCTGATGTTCCCGTTGTTGATTTTGTCGAAGTTTGCATTGTTGAAGAGACAGAAACTACAAGCCCTGAAGCCATAGTATTCAGAGCATTTTTTTTCGCTTCTTCTAAACTAGTTCCTTCCCCTTCACCATATAAAAACTGAGCAGTATTGGTTGGAGCGACGAGATACCACTGCGGAAGTGGCACCTCTTGTTTCGCTCCAAATCCCCCAACACAACCACTAAAAGCTACAGCCAATGAGAGAGTAGCTAACGATTTTTTAAAACTTAGGTATTGCAAAGCCAGCCTTTTCGTGTGTTTTTTGTATTAATTGTCCCACTTTTAAACTTGTTCCATCTCCATCTTCTACAGTTACCCAAGTTGTTGTTGGTGTAATTTGTTGTGTTGCTCGAAGTTTTACAGCACTGATAGAGACATCACAACTCTCTTTTCCATTCATAGGGTCTGTTAAAGTGTCAAAATTGAGTGCTTTAAAGATTTGATTTTCTACCACTTTTAAATCTCTACCGATATTTACTTGGGCAATAACCTCTTTATCTTTCGCTTTAAGTTGAGTGATATACCCTTTTACAGAAAAATAATCGGCAAAATCAGCTTCAAGTTCTGGTAACGATTCAATCATAGCAGTTTTGATGGCACCTACTACTTGGTCATAGTTTGGATTTCTAATTTTTCCAATATTTGCTGATTTCTCTAAAGCTTTTGTAAGTACAATTTGCCCTGTTTCAACATCAAGAATTTTGACTGTTATTTTACTTGTGATAACCATACCATCAGTTACACTAGCTCCTGCTTGTAAAAGAAATCCTATTAATTTTACAGTATTATTATCTGATTGAGCAGTTGATTTACCAACTGCATTTGCTGCACCTGAGTTGTCTCTATATTTTTGATCCACATTGTCAATTGAACCAGTGACGATATATTTAGCACCAGATAATTTTCCAAATTTTACAACACTCTCAGGGTCAACCAAACCACTATCTTGAAATTTAAGTTCAGCATTGATTTTTGACATATCACTTCTGCTCAAAAGTTTTGCTCCACCTGAGTTTACTATTAAAGTTTCCACAGGACCTGTTAAAGACTCTGCTAATTTCGCATCAACTGATCGATTTTCACTATTGGAAACAGTGTTCGTTTGACTAGCTCCTCCAGCTATAAAACCAGTTGGACCTACACCTACACCAACAATAGCTGCACTATCTCTTCTTGAATTACTATTACTAATATCAGCTTTTCCAAAAGTTGAATTGTTTGTGAAATCTATTACCGCAACTGTAGGCATTGCTGATTTATACTGTGGCATACAAATTTCAGGAATCTCTACTTTATTATTTATTTTTGTTGGATATGTAGCGATATCAATCTCATTTTTTCCACAACCTGTTATTAGCGTGATGGCAACTACTGAAAGAAGTGAATTTTTTACAATCTTATTCATTTATCGTCCTTTTTTGATTTTAAAAAATTGTACATTAATAGTTATTAAAGAAACTCTTTTAGTTATAAGAATTTTGTTAATTTCTAAGTAAGTCTTTGAGACTCTCTTTTGGATTTTTACCATCAAGGATAAGCTTCACTTCTTTTGCTATTGGGGTGTATATCCCAAGCTTTGTTGAAAGATTATAGATAGCTTCGCTCGTTTTCACCCCTTCTGCAACTTCACCTAATTCTTCTAAAATTTCGGACAAAGGTTTATTTTTAGCTAAGCCAAGCCCAACTCTATAGTTTCTACTCAGCACTGAAGATGCAGTTAAAAAGAGGTCACCTGCACCACTTAATCCTATAAAAGTTTCTGTTTTTGTATCTCCGAAATACTTAGAAAATCTTTCCATTTCAACCAATCCACGAGAAATCAAACTTGCACTTGCGTTTTGTCCAAGTTCTAAGCCAGTGCAAATCCCACTAGCTATCGCTAAAACATTTTTATAAGCCCCTGCTATCTCAGCACCTATCACATCATCACTATAGTATGTTTTGATAAAATCAGGAAAAAAAAGAGCAAATTCATCATATAAAAGTTTACTTGAAGAGTTTAAGACAAGAGCAGTTGGTAAACCTTTCATAACTTCACTAGCAAAGGATGGACCACTGATAAATCCTAAATTTTCATTTGGGATAAAATCTCCATAAATCTCTTGCAAGAATGAGCCCGTATCTGCTTCTATCCCTTTTGCTGCGACTAAAACTTTTTGCCCGTTGTAGATAAAATTTTCTTTAAGCCAACTTCGTATATTTTGAGCAGGGATGGCTATGATAAGATATTCGCATCCTAGAGCCACATCAAGAGAAACAAAGTTTTTGAGCTCTTTTTTTGTTCGCGAAGTGATAAAAACTTCATTTTTTTGAGACAGTGCAAAATGCAAGGCTTGCCCCCATTTCCCAGCCCCTATGACTGCTATATTTGCCATTTGTTTTCCTTTTTTACTCAAATATTTGTTGCGAAACAAATTTATAATCATCTCCTAGATAATTAAACTCTAAACTTTTTGCCAAAAGCATAAGTCTCTCCCCTTTGCAATATTTAAGTCTCCCCTCTTTGTCCAATGTTTTACAAAGATATCTATCTGCGATTTCATCATCAACTCCATAAATCGGGTCTCCAACGATTGTATGTCCAATGCTATGAAGATGCACTCGCAACTGATGTTGTCTCCCCGTTTTTGGTATCGCCTCAACTAATGATTGATTTGTATTTTCATCATATCGGAGTGGATTTATGATGGTAAGTGATTCTTTTCCATCATCTCTTACCGCCATTCTGACCCCAATAGCTCCATTTTCTCTCCCGATGGGCATATCTATTGTGAGTTTTTTATCCACCTTCCCATGTACAAAAGCTAGATACTTTTTTTCATATTTTTTGTCAAGAAACATAGCTTTTAGTATCACATCACTTTGCTTATTTCTTGTGACAAGTACTAGTCCAGAAGTTTCTTGATCTATTCTATGTGCCAAATTTGCATTTTGACCAAAATGATATCGTATCTCGTCAAGCAAGGAATATTCTGTTTTTTTTGATATTGGATGAACCATAAGTCCAGATGGTTTGTCAAATAATGCAAAATCATCACAAATATAAAGAGGTTGCAATCCTCTTGTTTGCCCTTCAAATATAGCAATTTCTACGAAATCAGGAGTAGCCACTTCCCCATAGAGTAAGGATTTCCCATTTTTATCAAAAACTCGTCCTTTAGAAAGAAGCCTTTGGGCGATACTTTTGTCAAAACCTAATTCGTTTTGGAGTAAAAATTGTATTTTTTGGGTAGTGATAAAATTGTATTTTTTTAGTATAAATGGCAAATTTATCTCCATAAAGTGATTTTTTTAGAAGCCGACGAGAGTCGGCATTTTTTAATTTTTAATTCTTTCCGCTCGATTGAATTTAACAGAAGACCAAATAGAAAGCACTATAAAAAGTATCCCTATAAATCCAGTGATAACTTCTGGAATATGATATTTGAGACTTAAAAGCATAATAATAGCCAAAATACCAATCGCATAATGAGCACCGTGTTCAAGGTATCTATACTCAGAAAGAGTCTCTTTCTCGACCAAATAAATAGTCATAGATCGTACAAACATAGCACCAATTCCAAGTCCAATCATGATAACAACAATATCTTTTGTAATAGCGAAAGCCCCAATAACACCATCAAATGAAAAAGAAGCATCTAAAACTTCAAGGTAGATAAATCCACCAATAGTTCCTTTTTTGATAATTTCTCCAGCATCTATGTTTGGATTTTCATGTTCCAAAAGACTCCCTAACATAGCGACACCGACATAAACAATAAGTCCCCAAATTCCAGCGGTAAGTATTATAAATTTTTCACTCTCAGGTACTAGAGTTAAAGAAAACATCAAAGTAAGTAGAGCTATAAAAAGTGAAATTGATTCAACTCGTCCTAAAACACCGAGCTTTTCTTCCATAATTCCTAGCCAATGGATATCTTTTTCATTGTCAAAGATAAAATTTAAAAACACCATCAGAAGGAACATTCCACCAAATATTGAAACTTCCCCATGATGTGAAGTAAGTGCTTTTGAATATTCATTTGGATTTGAAATAGCCAAATTCCAAACATCGATGATTCCCATATCAGCCGTCATAGCAACTATTGCAAGTGGAAATATTAGCCTCATTCCAAAAACTGCCACAACCATTCCCACTGTTAAAAATAGCATTCTCCACCACTCGTCCCAATCTTTTAAAATTGCGGCATTCACAACTGCATTATCAAACGAGAGAGAAACTTCCATTACAGAAAGGACAATAGCTAACCAAATCAAACTAAGAGCCATAGAAACTCCACCATTTGAAAAGCCCCACCATCCAGCAATAGCTAATGCGAAAATTGAGAAAATTATTGAAAATCTAAAATGTTGCACTGTATTTACCTTATGCTTTCGGCAAATTTTTTGAAAATATATTTGCTTTCGTGTGGTCCTGGACTTGCTTCTGGGTGATGTTGTACTGAAAATATCGGTTTATTTTTGTATCTTACACCCTCGATTGTTTGGTCAAAAAGATTGATATGTGTTACATCTGCAATTTCAGTGATGCTGTCAGGGACATTGTAGTTATGATTTTGAGCAGTTATCTCTACTGTTTTACTCTCATTTCCTACTGGATGATTTCCACCGTGTTGTCCAAATTTCAGTTTGTAAGTATCGTGACCATGAGCGATACTCAACATTTGATGTCCAAGACAAATAGCAAACATTGGAATATTTTTGTCGATTAATTTTTGAATTTGCTCTTTTTCATTTGTAAGGGTAAGCGGGTCACCTGGTCCATTACTGAGGAATATTCCACCAATATCACCAGCTTCAAATCTAGCAATCAAATCATCAGCTTGAAATGTATTTGGGATAACTTCTACTTCAAGTCCAGCTTCTACAAGCTCATTTAAAATATTTCTTTTTACCCCAAAATCAAGAACAACTACTTTTTTATCACTCATAATTGCTTTGTTATATGAAAGTGTCGAATGATTCCAAGCACCGTGTTTGTGGATATAAGCCTCTTTTGTACTTACTTGATTGATGTAATTGATATCTTCAATTCGTGGACTAGAAGCTAGGATATTTTTCAGTTCTTCCGCACTTGAAATCTCAGTTGAGGCTATCATCATCATAGCACCCTCGTTTCGTATCATTTTCGTAAGATATCTTGTATCGATATTACAAATACCTAAAACACCTTGTTCTTTGAGAAGTGCACCAAATGCTCGTTCTCCTCTAAAATTTGAGTATGTTTCATTATAAGCTCGTACGATTACCCCTTTGCAGTAAGTGGTTTTTGACTCATTATCGGCCGCGTTTACCCCAACATTACCGATTTCTGGCATAGTAAAAGTGATAAATTGTCCTGCATAACTTGGGTCTGTTGTAATCTCTTGATACCCAGTAAGAGAGGTATTAAATACGATTTCTCCAACGCTAGTTCCGCTAGCACCAAAGCTGTCTGCTTCTAAAAAAGTTCCATTTTCAAGATATAAATAAATTTTTTCCATTATAACAATCCTTTTTTTATTAGTTCTTCCTCATAAAGTCTTTTGAAAATCAGATCATAATCTTCAGTTCCAGGGATAAGTTTTCGTTTATAACTTTTGATTTTTTCATAAGCTAAAACATCAGCTTCATCGTATCCCTTGATAAATTCAGCGATGCCATTTGAAATGAGATTTTTTACTTGATTGTCTGAAACTGTAAAATGAATAAAATCTTCTTCGTACAAAAAGTCCATGATATTGTGGGCAATATTTGAAAATCTATCTTCAAAGTTAAGATTTACATCAAAGTCATTTGCCAATCTTTTTTTTGTCATCCAAAAGAGTTGCTTGAAGTCTGCATTGTAAAATGTGATGTCATCTTCCATATTTTCTAACAATGCATTCACATGTTCATCAAGGTTTATCTCTTTTTCTATATCTTCCAGAAGGATTCTTTCGCACTCCGCTATGATGGCCATTCTGTCTTTTCTAGCCTCTATAAAATCGCTACTTACTATATCTTTTGTTATTTTTCTAGCTAAAAAATTCGCATGTTGTTTTCTTAGTTTCATTTTCTACTCCTTAATTTTTTGTTCCAAAAATGAAGGCAACCCTCGCTTCATTTTTTTGTTTCATTTCATTCAGAACAAGTTCTTCATAAAATCAATCCTACTAAGCACAATCAGATGATTGTGTTGGTTTTTATTCTCAAATGAAGAATTATTTCCTTTATAATCGATGTTATTTCAAGCCAAATTCTTTTTTGTAGCAGTCATTGTGAGGAACGAAGCAATCCAAAAGTCGATTTCTTAGATTGCTTCGTTCCTCACAATGACCCAGCAAAGATACTATCACTTATCTAATAATTGTATCTTCTCTTTCAGGTGAAGTTGAGATGATCCCAACTTTTGTTTTTGTGAGTAACTCAATTTTTGTGATATAAGCTTTTGCTTCATTTGGTAATTTATCAAATTCTCTGCACCCCACAACACTATCCCACCCAGGCATTTGTGCATAAATAGGTGTAACATTTTCCAAATCATTTGGAACATAATCTATTCTTTCGCCATTTAACTCATAAGCAACACAGATTTTTAAAGTATCAAATCCATCCAAAACATCAAGTTTCATCAGAGCCAATTGATCGCAACCATTGAGTCTACTTGCATATCTTACAGCCACGGCATCAAACCAACCGCATCTTCTTTTTCGTCCAGTTGTTGTTCCAAACTCTTTTCCAACTCTTGCCATTGTCTCACCATCATCACCAAAATCTTCACTAGGAAAAGGTCCATTTCCAACTCTAGTACAATATGCTTTTGTGATACCTGTTATAGTTCCTATATCTTTTGGATTAAGCCCAAGTCCAGTACAAGCTCCAGCACTTATTGTATTTGAACTAGTTACATAAGGATAAGTTCCGTGGTCAATATCAAGCATAGTTCCTTGAGCACCTTCAAGTAAAACCCTTTTATTTTCTTCCAAAGCTTTCCACACATAGTTTGTAGTATTAATAATAAAAGGGGAAAGTTTAGAAGCATACTCATCAATTTGAGTTTTTAATTCCTCATTTGATGGTAAAGTTATCTCTAAAGCATCAAAGATAATTTTATTTTGAGCGAAATAACTGAGGATATTTTCATACAATTTTGCAGGATTTAAAAGTTCTCCAACTCTATGTCCAACTCTATTGATTTTGTCAGAATATGCAGGTCCAATCCCTTTTCCAGTTGTCCCTATCGCATTTGAACCTTTGAGTTTTTCTTTCGCTTGGTCTATCAAACTATGATACGGAAGGTTCAGTTGTGCTTTATCACTGATAAAAAGTCTCCCCTCAAGGTTAGAGAATTGTTCCATCTCTTTGATAAGTGATGGTGGATTTAAAACAACACCATTTCCGATAACATTTGAAGCCTTTGGATTTAAAATACCTGATGGGACAAGATGAAGTGCAAATCGTACACCATCAACCCAAATAGTATGTCCAGCATTGTGTCCACCTTGGCTTCTACAAACTACATCATACTCTTGAGCCAGTTTATCTACTATCTTTCCTTTCCCCTCATCTCCCCACTGGATTCCTACTATAATATCTGCTTTACTCATTTTAACCTCTCTTAATCTTCTAAAATTTTTAATAAATTGTCCGTACAAAGTGCAAATCCTAAAGATTCAACACCATCACTATTGTATCTTCCACCTTTTGCAATTGTTTCATTTTCCTCAATTGCTCTAAAATAGATATCATCATAATACTTCATACTATCATAGTAAAGTGGCGAAATGGTTGCATTTTTGTACTCTAATTTTCCGATAATTTGGATAAGTTTCATCACTTCCTCTTGCAAACAAATCGGCAATGTATGATAAAGTTTTTCTAAATCTTCTTTCGTTTGGGCATAAATCAAACGATTCAACCACTCTATTTTAAGGTCAAATAATTTATTTATCTCACCATTTTTAAAATAATCAAGTGGTATATCAAACTCTGTAGCGATAATTTTTGGGATATTGATATTAGCAATTTGAAGGAGTGGATTGATTTTTAAAAGACCAAAGATTTGAGTCGCAAGATTTATAACATCACTTATCTCTTCATGCTCAAGCCACTCACATCCAATTTGATAGTTTTCAATAGATGGGTACAAAAAGATAGGTTGGATATAAAACCATTTTTTATGGTCTGTTGTACGACCCAATCTTTTTGTGATAATTCTTGCGACATCAAGTGTGCTATCAGCTCTAAGTGTTAGTTGGTTGTTATCTGTATCATTGAGTTTGATAAGTTTTGTTTCATCATCAATACTTTGATGTCCAGAATATGAAAAGTTTGGTGTAACAATCTCTAAAAAACCAAGTTTATCAAAAAAAGTACTTACAGTATTTTCTAATACCCTTTTCTTTTTCGCTATTTCACCAAAATAAAGTCTGCACCCATCAGGTATTTCGTGTTCAAAAATCATTAAAACATATTCTCCATAAACACTTTGTTTGCTGTTCCATCAAATTTTCTAATCCCAAGTTCATCAAGAGTTTTCTCAACTGCATTCACCGCCCAAGCAGCTTCAAAAGGAGCTACAAGACCCATATGGTTGATTCTAAAAATCTTTCCATTTAAGTCATCTTGTCCACCAGCGATATTGACATCATACTTATTTTTTAAGATTTTTCTGATTTCATTTGATTTTTCACTGAAAATTGTAGTCATCGCATCTGCTGGAGTTTTTGGATAAATTGGAAGACCGATTGCCTTAAGTGCTTCTCTTGTAGCATTTGCTCTTGAAGCTGTATCGCTATAAAGTTTATCAAATCCATCGGCTTTGATTTTCTCTAAAATAGCCCCAAGACCTATGATAAGAGTTGTCGCTGCTGTCCAAGCTGTTGTATTTTTTCTTTGATTTTTGAGCTCAATCGCTAAGTTAAAATAATACCCTTTTGGATTTGCTTCAATTTTCTCAACCGCTTTGTTGCTTAGTCCAATCATAGCAAGACCTGGTGGAAGCATAAGTGCTTTTTGACTTCCAGTGATAAGTGCATCGATATTTGTCGTGTCGATTTTCTCAACACCAACAGCAGTGATTCCATCAGCGATAATTATAATATCTGGATTGATTGCTTTTACTTGTTTCGCTATCTCCTCAACTGGATGTCGCAATCCTCCAGCACTTTCACAAATTTGGATACAAAGTGAGTCGATTTCGCTATCATTTTTGATGATTTCTAGGACTTCATCAACTGAAACTGGAGTGTCCCAATCATTTTTGATTTCAGTATTTGGGATATTCATCGCTTTACAGATTTTTCCAAATCTCTCACCAAATTTTCCACTGTTGATAGTGAGTGATTTTTGAGTTGTAAGATTTATAATACAAGCTTCCATAGCACCCGTTCCACTTGAAGCGAGCATCAAAGCTTCTGGCATATCAAGGATTTCTAAAAGAAGTTCTCTAGTATTTTTAAAAATTGCTTCAAATTCTGGAGTTCTATGATGGAGAGTTTCAGTTGCCATAGCGGCTCTTACAAATTCTGGTACTGGCGTTGGTCCAGGGGTTAGTAACATTTTTTCCTACCTAATTATAAATATTTCTCTAAACATTACAAAAGGCATCTATAAAAATAGACACCTTTGTTATGGTTGGATTATGCCAAATTTTTAGTTAAGAGAAGATTATGAGTCAACTATGCAATGATACTTTTGTCCGATTTCTTCGTTGAAGTTTAGTAAAAGTTCGTCAGTTATACCATTTAAAAAAGATAGTAATATGTTAAATTTGGTCATTGCGAGGCACGAAGCAATCCACAAAGTCGGCTTCTTGGACTGCTTCGTGCCTCGCAGTGACTGGAATTGAAATACTACTTTTTATTTTATTTAGTATTGATACAAAATAAAACAACAAATATATTCCGTGTGCATTTATTATTTTATTTAGAGCCACTTACAAATTCAAAGATTTTGAGTATGAATAGTAGCAATTATTAGATTTTCACTTTAAAAATCACTTTTTGCTCCATGCAAATGGTTATTTTTAAAGGGGAAAGATGATGATTGAAACTGTTTATAATCATTTGTTTGAA